>DASSWD010000345.1:0-10853 GCA_035705335.1 Marinobacter sp.
TTAACACACTGATAAATATAGTTATTGGAAAACTGGCACGACGGTTGTAATAGCTATTGGCGTCCAGGGACGGTCCTTGGAACACTCATTCACAACCATGTCATGGAGCAGACTATGCCAACTCCTTGTTATATCAGCATCGAAGGCCAAACCCAGGGTAACATCACCGCGGGCGCGTTCACTTCCGACTCCGTCGGCAACATCTACGTGGAAGGCCACGAAGACGAAGTGCTGGTCCAGGAATTCAGCCACGTTGTGACCGTACCGACCGACCCCCAGTCTGGTCAGCCGTCCGGTCAGCGCGTGCACAAGCCGTTCAAGTTCACCTCTGCGCTGAACAAGGCCACCCCGCTGATGTACAACGCCCTGGCGTCCGGCGAAATGCTGCCGAAGGTTGAGCTGAAGTGGTACCGCACCTCCGTTGAGGGCAAGCAGGAGCACTTCTTCTCCACTATCCTGGAAGACGCCACCATCATCGACATCCAGTGCAACATGCCGCACTGCCAGGACGCAGCCAGCGCCGACTTCACTCAACTTGTCACCGCTTCCCTGTCCTACCGCAAGGTGACCTGGGAACACGTGGTTGCAGGCACCTCCGGTGCTGACGACTGGCGTTCGCCGATCGAAGCCTGATAACTCCGGCTCGATTCAGAAAACGGCTGGCCTTCGGGCCGGCCGTTTTTGTTTTGGCGCAGACTTGTCAGGCGGGTCGGGGTTACGTAAAACTGACGCTATTCATTGAGCTCGCCATAAACGGATACACTCGACCACTGTGACACGCCCGAATTCAGACCCCAGCAAGCGCCTCGGCACCCTCATGTGCCACGCCACCCGCGATGTTCTCTGGCCGCCGGTGCAAGATTGGGTGCAGTCGCAACACAAAGCGGCGGGGCTGGTGTTGAGGGTGGGCTCCGGCCAGGCGACTTATCACCGGTTTGATCCGCGGCGCAATGAGCATCTGATTACCTACGGCGCGCGCATGATTGCCGCCAAGTATGAGCCGGCGTCGGCGCAGGGCTGGCTGTCGACCCGGGAGATCCGTCAGCGCAGGTATTTTGGTGGTGAGGTCAGCGTGCTGAATCTGTTGGCCCACACCTGCTGCCATGAGTTCGCCCACCTGTTGCAGTCCGCCGCCGGCAAGCGCACCCACGGTTCGGTTCACAACCGGCACTTCTATCAGGCGCTGGACCAGTTGCACCAGAGTGGCGCGGCACATGCAACCCGGGCGTTTCTTCAGCAGCAGGCACTGGCCTCAGGCGTTGCCCTGCCGGACGCGCCCCTGGACCTACCCGACCCGCGCCAACTGTTGCAGAGCTGGCGGGTAGGCGATGCCGTGAGTTTTGGCGACGGCCCCCGGCGCAAACAGGGGTGGGTGCTCCGGGTCAACCGGAAAACCTGCACCGTTGAGGGCACTCATGAATCCCGCGGCGTGCGCTATCGGGTGCCGGTGTCGATGCTGCGCCCGGGTCACTGAGCCGGGACCGGCTCCGATTCAGCCCTCTGCTCCAGAAGGCCGCGAAGCTCCGGGAGGCAGGAGCCGCAGTTGCGACCGCATTGCAGCCGGTCGCCCAGGGCATCGACGGTTCGGGCGCCGTCATCAATCGCACTTCTGATCTCACGTTCACCCACCTGAAAGCAGCTGCACACAATCGGCCCCACCGACACCCCACCCACATCACGGGCCGCCAGCAGGCACCGGCGCTGGTCCGGCGACAGCTCCCCGGCGGCGAAACAGCCGTGCAGCCACTCCAGCTCTGGCAACAGCGCGGCAGCGCGCTCTACCAGCAGCACCCCGGCCAGTCGTGTGTCGTTCAACCAGACCGCCCGGTATCGCTGGCAGCTGGTGTCCTGCATCACCAGATCCGGCGCGCAACCAAACACTTGCTGGCCCCACGCCTGCCAGTCCGGGGTGGCATCCCCGGCCAGCCACCAGGCCCTGCTGTGAGGCAACCCCTGCAGGCTCCAGTAGGCCATGGCCCGGGTGATCGGGGCCTGATCGCTGGCGGCCGGCAACACGAACCTTGCCTGCCATCGGGTTTTCAGGGGCTGAAGGCAGGCGATGCCATGCTTGGACTCCGGCTGCCCGGATACCGGGTCCACCACCGCCCCGATCAGGCCCGATGCGACGCCCGCCGATGCAAACTGGTCGTTCCAGTGGATGGGGATGAACACTTCGCCAGGTCGCTGATCCGTGGTGGTGCGCACACGGCCAACGTAGTGCCCGCCGCCCGGGCCGGTCAGAACCGCAAGGTCGCCATCGTCCAGACCCTTGGCCGCGGCATCAGACGGATGGGCCTCGATGAACGGCTCACTGCGATGGGCAAACAGCCGCGCCGACAGCGAGGTTCGGGTCATGGTGTGCCACTGATCCCGGATGCGACCGGAGTTTGTGATCAACGGGTACTGCCCATCCGGCTGCTGGCCAGCTGGGTAGTGATGTATCGGCACCAGTCTGGCCCGGCCATCGGGCGTCGGGAAACGACCGTCGGCAAACAGGCGCTGTGTGGCTGTCCTGTTTCCGTTTTCATCCGTCACAACTGGCCACTGGCAAGGATCAAGCTGATCGTACTGGGCATCACTGATCATCGAAAGTGGTGCGATGTTGAATACCCGCGCTCCGGCATTGCCGTGGCCGGACAACTGCGCATGCTCACGGAAAATGTCCGCTGCGCTGTCATAGGCAAACGCCTGCTGATAACCCAGGGCCCACGCCACATCGCGCAGGATCTGCCAGTCCGGCCGGACATCTTCCGGCAGCGGCAAGAACGCTCGCTGGCGCGAGATACAGCGTTCCGAGTTGGTTACGGTTCCGTCTTTCTCGCCCCAGCCGGCAGCCGGCAGGAGCACATCGGCGTAGGCGGTGGTGTCGGTGTGGGCCACGCAGTCCGAGACAATCACCGTGTCGCACTGTGCCAGCGCTGCCCTGACACGGTCGTTGCCCGGCAGGCTGACCGCCGGATTGGTACCGATCACCCAGACCACCCGGATCTCGCCCCGGTGTACCGCTTCAAACAGGTCAACGGCTTTGAGTCCCGGCCCTCCGGGTAAACGGGGAGCGCCCCAGAACCGGGCGACCAGTTCACGGGCGCCGGTGGTTTCATAGTCCAGGTGTGCGGCCAGGGTGTTGGCCAGGCCGCCCACTTCTCGGCCGCCCATGGCATTGGGCTGGCCGGTCAGGGAAAACGGGGTCGCCCCGGGTTGGCCAATCCGGCCGGTCCCCAGGTGGCAGTTGATGATGGCATTGGCCTTGTCGGTGCCGGCCACTGACTGGTTGATGCCCTGGGAAAACGCCGTGACGGTTCGTTCGGTATCGGCAAACCATTGATAGAACCGTTCCACATCCGCCACCGGCAGATCACACCCACGAGCCACCTCAGTCACCGAGGATGCGCTGGCCCGGGCCACCGCGAGGGTTTCCTCCAAGCCGTTGCAGCAGCGCATCAGAAAGTCGTTCGCCAGGGCACCGGTTTGCGCCAGCCAGACCAGAAGGCCGTTAAACAGCAGGGTGTCGGTTCCCGGGCGCAACGGCAGATGCAGGTCCGCCAGTTCGGCGGTGGCGGTCTTGCGTGGATCAATCACTACCACCCGGCGCCCGGGCCGATGGGCCGCCTTCATGCGCTGGTAGAGCACCGGGTGCGCCCAGGCGGCATTGCTGCCCGCCAGCACCAGCAGGTCGGCCAGCTCCAGGTCCTCATAACAGCCCGGTACACAATCCTCACCAAACGCCCGCTTGTGCGCCGCTACGGCTGACGACATACACAGCCGGGAGTTGGTGTCGACATGGGGCGTGCCGATAAAGCCTTTGGCCAGTTTATTGGCGATGTAGTAGTCCTCTGTCAGCAACTGGCCCGACAGGTAGAACGCCACCGATTCCGGGCCATAATCCCGAACCGATGCCCGTATGGCGCCGGCAACCCGCTCGATGGCCTCGGGCCAGGACACATCCTGCCCGTTCACCCGGGGCCGGAACAGACGATCGTGACCGCCGACGGTTTCGTGCAGGGCGGCGCCCTTGACACACAGCCGGCCGGCGTTGGCCGGATGGCTGCGGTCACCCTCAACGGCATCAGGCGTGGCCAGGACGCCACAGCCAACACCACAGTATGGGCAGGTTGTGGCCGTGCTACCGGGTCTTTGGTGGTGATCCGTCATGTGAGCTCCCCTTCATTGTCCATAAAAAAGCCCGCCATCCGGACGCTGTTACAGGTACGGGGCGGGCTTCTTTGCCAAAACGTGTCTGGCCTGGATGTAGCAATTACAAGGCCATCGGCGGTGTAGTTGGCATGGGCGGCCCTTCTGATCAGTGTTCGTGAGCCATTCGGGGCATCCCGCCGCCAGATCCGACGGACGCGGGCCCCGCCAGGCCCCCACGACGGCGTCAAGGTAGTGCACAACCTCCGTTTTCTGCACCAAAACCAGACCAAACGGCATCGTGGCGTGGCATGCTGACGACCACAACGGCGCCTAAAACCCTGAAAAATAAAATTATTTTTTTGTGGCACGGCTCATGCCCAAGGCAGGGTGTAAGCGAATCACCACGACATGGCATCTCTCAACAGAAGGCATCGGCGCCTGCTCTCCGGAGGCGCTTTTTTTTGGCTGGAAGGACGAGGGACACAGAGAGGTATCAGGATGAACACACAACGCTTTCACTGGCGGCCCTGGCTGGCCGCCGTTCTGCTGAACGTATGCGGGCTTGCCCAGGCCGAGATCGGACCTGCCGAACAGCCGGACCTCAAACTCGGCTTCATCAAACTGACGGATATGGCCCCCCCTGGCTGTGGCCTGGGAGCAGGGCTACTTTCTGGACGAGGGGCTGTTTGTCGAACTCGAGGCCCAGGCCAACTGGAAAGTCCTTCTGGACCGGGTGATTACCGGTGAACTGGACGGCGCCCACATGCTCGCCGGCCAACCCCTCGGGGCCTCCATCGGTTACGGCACCCAGGCCGACATCATCACCGCCTTCAGCATGGACCTGAACGGCAATGGCATTACCGTGTCCAACGACGTCTGGACGGCCATGAAACCCCAGTTGGCCATGGAGGAAGGCAAACCAGAACACCCGATCTCCGCCAGCGCACTGAAACCGGTGGTGGAGCAGGCCCATGCCCAGGGTGAGCGCTTCCGGATGGGCATGGTGTTCCCGGTATCCACCCACAACTACGAACTGCGCTACTGGCTGGCCGCCGGCGGCCTGAACCCGGGGTTCTATGCCCCGCAACGGGGTGCCGGTGATCACCGACTATGAGACCTGGCCGAACAATCCGGAAAAGGTATTCGGCGTCTCGGCAGCCTGGGCAGAGGCCAACCCCAACACTCATTTGCGGCTGCTAAGGGCGCTGATCCGCGCGGCTTACTGGCTGGATGAGAACAACAACGCCAACCGGGACGAGGCGGTGGAGATTCTGGCCAGGTCCAGTTACGTGGGTGCCGACCCGACCGCAGCCCGGGTGTATCGCGGCGATCTCTACACCCAGGCGGCCCGCTCGCTGATTGAGGACGGGCTGATGGCCACCAGCGATTTCCCGGATTTCACCGAGGACAACTTTCAGCGCCCCCATCAGGGTGAGCTGATTGACGGTGTTGCCTTCACCCCCCGCGAACCCAACGCCTACATCGACCGCTTTGACATCGGTCTGAAAGGCAGCGAAACGCCCTGAGGGAGGAACTCTGATGACCACACTCACTGCACGGTTCGGCCAGTCCATGGCGGGCAGAACCCGGTCCCTGTTGGCCAGTCTGGCCCCGTCACAACTGGCATCAACGTTGAAGCAGGCATTGCTGCCCCTGATCGGTATTCTGCTGTTTCTGGGACTCTGGCAGCTGTCGGCGCCCCAGGTTCAGACGTCTCTGGGCGCCTTTCCGGGGCCGGCCCAGGTCTGGGAGCAGGCCGGGCAGCTCTGGCAGGATCACTTCAGCCAGCGCGAGCGGGCCAGCCAGTTCATTGCGATGCAGGAGCAGCGCAACGAACGTTTGCTGGCAGCCAATCCGGACGCGGATGTGCGCATCCGGTCGTACCCGGGGGCACCGACATTTCCGGATCAGATCGTTACCAGCCTGGTGACCGTGCTGGCGGGTTTCACCCTCGCGACCCTGGTGGCGGTCCCGATGGGCATCGTGGTCGGGCTGAACCGGCATTTTCAGGCGGCGGTGAACCCGGACCTGCTGAATGTGTCCCGGGTGCTGAAGCTGTCGTTCTGGACTCACGTGCGCAAGGTCGTGCTGCCGTCGTCGGTACCGATGATTTTCACCGGGCTGCGGGTGTCGCTGGGGATTGCCTGGATGGTGCTGATTGCCGCGGAGATGCTGGCGCAGAGTCCGGGGCTTGGGAAGTTTGTCTGGGACGAGTTCCAGAACGGCAGCAGTCAGTCGTTGAGCCGGATCATGGTGGCAGTTCTGGCCATCGGGTTTATCGGGTTTTTGCTGGACCGGTGCATGTTATTGATTCAGAAAAAGGTGGCCTGGAATGAATAAAGCACATTTGGAATTAACCGGTGTTGAAATGGCGTTTGATACGCCGAAAGGCGCGTTTATCGCCCTGGATAACGTGAATCTGAAGATCCAGAAAGGCGAGTTCGTGTCGCTGATCGGGCATTCCGGTTGCGGTAAGTCGACGGTACTGAACATTATCGCCGGGTTGCTGCAGGCCACCCGGGGCGGCTGTGTGCTGGACGGCCAGGAGGTGAATTCGCCGGGGCCGGAGTGGGCGGTGGTGTTTCAGAATCATGCGCTGATGCCCTGGCTGACGGTGTACGAGAACGTGGAACTGGCGGTCCGGCAGGTGTTCCGCAAGTCCATGGGGCGTCAGGAACGCAAGGACTGGATTACCCACAACCTGGAACTGGTGAATATGGCCCACGCCGCCGGCAAACGGCCGGGCGAGATTTCCGGGGACATGGCCCAGCGGGTAGGCATTGCCCGGGCGCTGGCGATGAAACCCAGTGTGCTGTTGATGGATGAACCGTTCGGCGCATTGGATGCGTTGACCCGGGCACATCTGCAGGACTCGCTGATGGAGATTCAGCAGGAGCTGAACAACACAGTGATCATGATCACCCACGATGTGGACGAAGCGGTGCTGCTGTCAGACCGCATCATCATGATGACCAACGGGCCGTCGGCGACGGTGGGGGAGGATCTGCGCATCGATCTGCCCCGGCCCCGCAACCGGGTGGCGCTGGCGGACGACCCTCGCTACGTGCGGTACCGCCAGGCGGTGTTGTCGTTCCTGTACGAAAAGCAGCGCAAGCTGGAAACGCTCAGCCGTCGACGCTCGGCAGACGGTTCAAAACCAGTAGAGGCTGCCGGCAAGCAACCGGTCAGGGCATGAGGGCGGCCGGGGCGACGGATCACGGGTCGCCCCGGATCATGTCTCCTGGTTCAGCACACCGGCCATGGACACCAGGGCGCGGGCCACGTCCGGCAGGCGTTTACCCTGGTCCATGGCGAGTTTGCGCAACAGCCGGTGAGCTTCGTCGTTGCTGATGCCCCGGTGGTCCATCAGCAGAAACACGGCTTTTTCCTGGGTGCGACGGTCGTCCAGCGCTTCCCGGGCACTTTGCAGCTCTTCTGACATCTGTCTGAGGCGCCGGGTCTGCGCCTGCACCAGATCAAAAATCGATCGGCCAGTCTGTTGGCCTACGCCATTGCCGGCGACGGCACCCGTGGTTCCCGAATCCCCGCCATTGTCACACACCACGACCATGGGCGCGGTACTGGCGTTAGGCTGCTCCAGCGAAGCCAGCAGAGTCTCCTGGTGGGCCAGGGAGTGGCGGGCCTCGGCGTAGCGTTCCACACATCGCTGGTGGAACGCACCCTCTACCGTGTCCTCGAGAGTTTTGAGCTCGTCCATACGGTCAGTCATCAGGGTAAACCAGCGATCCGCCAGGGCAGCATCCAGGGTTTTGTAGGGCCCCACCGAGACCGCCATCTGTCGCATCCGGTCAATCTCCCGTTCCCGGTCATGGCCCCGCAGACGATGCCACAGCGCCAGGCTCTCGTCATTGGCAAAGTCGGTAAACACGTCAAAGCAGCGTTCCTGGGCTTCGAGCAGGTGAGTCAAACGGCGTGACAGTGCAGTATCAAAGTGCCCGCTGGAAAAACCGGCTGAGCCGGCAGCCCGCTCCTGACCGCAGTACTCCTTGCCATTCATCACATGCACCAGCGCCACCAGCAGGCCGGCGATGGAAGGCTCGGCGACGGTTTCGGCGGCTTCGAACACCACGGTAATGAGTTGGTGGATGGTGTCGCAGAACCAGTCGGTAGCGGCATCGACACCCACCGATTGCGAGGCCACCCGCTGTCTCACATCGTCGAGTTTATCGAGGCTGTGCAGAGCACTGGCGATATGGCCCAGCAGGGCACTGCTGACCGGGTGGGTGGTCAGATCGTCCTGAATGTCTGCAAGCGCGTGCCGAAACACCGTGGCCAGTTGATCGTTCTCCTTGAGAATGACCGCGCGCTCGCGAGCGAATCGCTGGCAACCGGAGCCCAGAAACAGATTGGTGGCGCCCCGTTCACGCTGCAGGCCGTGCACCAGATTGCCGACGCTCTGGACCAGCCGACCCATCTGCAGGAAATACTCGAGGTTTCTGACCTCGCACTGGCGCGAGGCAATCAGAAAATCCGCCGCTGTGGCGGTCGCGGTTGGCTGAGTACGGCGTTTGGCGTTCATGGCATGGCTCCTGATCCGGATTTACAGGCCGTCCCTGTTATACCGGGACGTCAGCAATATCCACGCCAGCGGGCGGTGATCCACGTTCTGACCGGCATGGGGAACTGGCCGGCTGGGCCAGGGGACGGATGCAAGCCTCATCTTCGTGCGCGGCGCCCCATTCCGGGGCAGAAAATCCAGGTCAGAAGCACGGTCATTCCCATAAAAACTCGCAGGTTTATGAAATATTTAGCTATTTCAAGTTGGCACGGAGATCGCTAAGACCCAACCAAGGACGAATGTCCCGGCCAAGGAATCAGGCCGGACCATCAGATCATTGTTGTTGGCATTGGCGCCAGACCATCTGTTCTCTTCGGAGGGCATGATGCTCCGGCTTTTTTTATGCGCATTTTGCGATTGAACGCTGCTCGAAGGAGGCCCAACCATGGAAGACAGACAGGACAACACGCTGGTGATCTGCGGTCACGGCATGGTTGCCCAGCGACTGTTGGAGCATCTGGTTGCCCTCGAGCACCCGTTCAGCCGTATTGTGGTGTTCAACGCCGAGCCGTTTCATGCCTACAACCGCATCCAGCTGTCGGCCTTGCTGGCCGAGCAGGTCAGCGAGTCGGCGCTGGAGTTGAAACCCTGGCAGTGGTTCCGAGAACATCGGATTGAGGTCTGTAACCACGAGCCTGTCACCACCATCGATTCACAGCACCGGCAGGTAACCACCGCCAGTGGCCGCCTCCAGGGCTACCACACGCTGGTATTGGCGACCGGTGCCCGGCCCTCTCGCCTGGGTCTTCCGGGCGAAGATCTGGACGGCGTAATGACCTTCCGGGACCTGGCCGATACCCGGGCGCTCATCCGCCAGGCCAGGCCCAACCGCCGGGCGGTGGTGATTGGCGGCGGCTTTCTTGGCCTGGAGGCGGCCGAAGGGCTCAGAGCCCGGGGTATGGACGTCACGGTTCTGCATCGCAGCGGTCATCTGCTGAACCGCCAGCTCAACCCGACCGCCGGCGAACTGCTGCAACGTGAGCTACAGCAAAGGGGGCTCAACATCCGGACCAGAACCCTGCCCGCAGCGCTGCTGGGCCAGGGCATGGTAAACGCAGTGCAACTCAGTGACGGCACGGTTCTGGCCACAGATCTGGTGGTCATCGCGACGGGCATCACCCCCAACAAGGCCGTGGCCGAGGCGGCCGCCCTTCATTGCGATCGCGGCGTCGCCGTGGACAATGTGCTGACCACGTCTGACCCCCACATCCACGCCCTGGGGGAGTGCTGCCAGTTCGGCAAGCATACCTTTGGCCTGGTAGAACCCGGCTATGAGCAAGCCCGGGTGCTGGCCCGGCATCTTTGCAGGGTACCGGGCGATCACGCCTTCCAGCCAGGTGACGTCCCCACGCGCCTGAAAATCAGCGACCTGCCCATTTTCTCCTGCGGCCAAATCGCACCGGGACCGGACACAGACGTCATCGAATGGCACGACCGTGCCAATTCGATCTACGGCCAGCTGCTGGTCGAGCACAACCGCCTGACCGGCGCCATTCTGCTGGGCGACACCAGCAGCGGGCCCTGGTACGGCGAGCTGATCATGACCGGTGCGGATATTACCCGGCACCGGGACACCATCGCCTTTGGCAAACCCTATTGCGACGCAGCGGCCTGAGCCGTTGCCATGAGAGAGGACAACCCCATGAGCAAACAGACCCTGATCGTGATCGGCAACGGCATGGTTGGCCATCACTTCCTGGAGCAGTTCAGCCAGTCGCCGGCGGCCGAGGCCTACCAGATCATCGTGTTTGGCGAAGAGAAGCAACTGGCTTACGACCGGGTGCACCTGTCGGAGTACTTCAGCGGCTCTACCCACGCCGATCTGGCCATGGGCACCGCCGACTGGTACGCCAGTCAGAGCATTGACCTGCATCTGAACGAGCCTGTGACCGCGATAGATCGGGGCGCCCGTAAGGTGACCACGCCTAAAGGCGAGTACGCTTACGATCAACTGGTGCTGGCCACCGGTTCCTATCCGTTTGTGCCACCTATTGAGGGCAACGACCAGGACGGCTGCTTTGTGTATCGCACCCTGGACGACCTGGACGCCATTCAGGCCAGCGCCAAGTCGGCGAAAACCGGTGTGGTGGTGGGCGGCGGCCTGCTCGGCCTGGAAGCGGCAAACGCCCTGAAAAGCCTC
>DASSWD010000346.1:0-2593 GCA_035705335.1 Marinobacter sp.
CGACCACCGGGCCTCGTTAGAGAGCCAGGCTCGATAACAAGTGAAACCACAGTTTAACAACGGATCCACTGCGGTTTCTACCGTATAGATGGGCGCGGTTACCGGCTTTTCAACCGCTCTGGCCGATTTTCCAGAATTTTCTGTGACTCATCACGCCGAACACGGTTTCACCGGCCAGTTCCCGCTCCTGAGCAAGATTTACCAGTTCGTAAAACGCCGCCGTGACCAGGCGTGCTTTAACACCATGGGCCACGTGAATCAGGGGCCGGGGTTCGTGGCTGCTGGGGTACTGTCCGACGGACAGTGGGTGGGAGTCTGAGATGTCCAGCGTATCGCCCACGTTGGTCGTCAGCTGCAGAACCTGCTGTTCTCCGCTACCGATGGCGGTCAGGGAATGGGCCAGCAGCGGGGTATCTTCCACTCGGATGCGCCACTTCTCCACCGGTGTCACCAGGTAGAACTCGCCATCGTCCTCCCGCCGGAGAATCGATGAGAACAGCCTGACAGTGGCTTCCCGGGCGATGGGTTTGCCTTCGTAAAGCCACTGCCCGTCCCGGCGGATCACCAGGTCCAGATCACCGGTCAGTGCCGGGTGCCATTGGTCAATGGGTGGGCGCGCTCTGGGGCCATCGGGGCGTGGATTCAGGGACTGGGCAAGCTCGTCAAGTTTTTGCACGGGTGTGCTCCGTGTTGGGTCTGCATAGGACTGGCCGGATCTGTGGCGGCGGGCGTCAGGGCAGAAACTGCGCTTTCAGATCGGCGCAGCCAGGGCCAGACACCGGCATGTCCAGCAACACCGCCTGCCCTGTCATGAACGGGATGCCTTTACGGTGGCCATCCACCAGCAGGGTCGCCAGGCTGCCCACCAACGGCATATGAGAGACCAGCATCAGCGGCGAGGTGTGGCACTCCAGCAACGCGTCCAGGCACCGGCCCGGATCGTCGTCCGGGGTAATAAACAGTTTCTCTTCCACCGGGCAGTTCAGCACTTCGGCGGCAATGGCGGCGGTCTGGCGTGCGCGGGTGAAGGGGCTGGACCAGATCAACTCTGGCCGCCAGGGGGAGCTGGCAATCTGGGACGCTACCGCCGCCACACCCCGGCGCCCTGCTTCGGTCAGCTCGCGATCCTGGTCCAGCGTGTGCCAGCCGGCTTCGCCATGGCGCATGATGATCAGATGCACGGCTGTCTCCCCTGCCTGTCTTTTCAGGCCTTATTGAGTGATGGTACGCGGAAGGATGAACTCGACATCGGAATTCTGAACGGCCATCATCAGGCTGCTGATAACCGCCTTGATGGACGCGCCTTCGTATAGGATCTCGTACAGTCCCCGTACCAGCGGCATGTAGATACCGATGGCGTCGGATTTTTCCCGCACCAGTTTCAGGGTGTATATGCCTTCGGCGACCTGGCCCACTTCCTCAGCGGCTTCGTCCAGGGTCTTTCCGGTACCCACAGCGTAACCGATCCGGAAGTTCCGACTCTTGTTGGAGGTGCAGGTGGCGATCAGGTCACCCACGCCCGCCAGCCCCATGAAGGTCATCGGATTCGCGCCAAGGCTGACCGCAAACCGGCTCATTTCCGCCAGCCCGCGGGTGATCAGCATGGCCTTGGCGTTTTCGCCCATCTCCAGCGCCGATGCCAGGCCAGCCACAATGGCGTAAATATTCTTCAGTGCGCCCGCCAGCTCAACCCCGTAAACATCCACGTTCGCGTACACACGGAAATACTCGCAGCCCAGCAGCTCCTGAACGGTGCGGCGCACATCCGGGTCTTTGGCGGCAATGACAGTCGCGGTCAGTTCCTGGTTAACAATCTCCGCCGCCAGATTCGGGCCACTGAGCACACCGGAACGACACCGGGGGATCTCTTCCTGAAGGATCTCGCTCATCAGCTTGAAACCGTGCTCTTCGATGCCCTTGGTCAGGCTGACCACAATCTGCCCGTCACGGAAATCCTGGCTGTGGGCCCGGATCACGGAGCGAAAGGCTTTGGAGGGAATGGCGATCAACACAACCTCGGCCTTGCGAACGGCCGCGGCCAAATCCGTAGTGGGCTGGATATCGCCGGTCAGCTCGACGCCGGGCATGTAGCGCGAATTGGTGCCCGTGGTGCGGACCTCTTCGGCCTGGGCCTCGTCGCGCATCCAGAAATGGACGGTGTGTCCATTCTCGCCAAGCACTTTGGCCATGGCGGTTCCAAAACTGCCACCGCCGAGTACGGCAACATCGAAAGAATCCGCCCCATCCGGTGTGGGCGTGTGTTTATCAGGCATAACGTTTCCGTTCTTTGACTGTCGGGTTGGCCCCGGTGCGGCACCAGGCTCAGCCCGGCTCCTCGCACTCAAGGGCGCGTACCAGATTCTTGAATTCTTCCCGGTTCTTGCTGTTCATGCCCATCAGAACCTTGTGGGCATCCAATACTTTGTCGCGAACCTGCTGTTCGCTGGCCTTGAGCACCGGAATTTCTTCGAGTTCTTCAATTCGGGAAGCCGGCTCTCGCACAATGATAAAGATCTTGTCGAAGCCCATGGAGGTGATGATGCGGGTGATATCAGGATTGGTGGAGATCAGCGTGGGCAGGAACTGGCTTTGT
>DASSWD010000347.1:0-2044 GCA_035705335.1 Marinobacter sp.
TCTCCGTGTTCAGGGGTGCCAGGGATCAGAGCTTGCGGGTCTGCTCCACGGCGTTGCCGATGTAGTTGCCCGGTGTCAGCGCCCGGAGTTCGGATTTTGCCTGCTCCGGAATCTCCAGGGTTTCCACGAAATTCTGGATCACTTCCGGGGTCATGGCTTTGCCGCGGGTCAAGGCCTTGAGTTTTTCATAGGGCTTTTCGATGTTGTAGCGCCGCATCACGGTCTGGATGGGCTCGGCCAGCACTTCCCAGGCGTGGTTGAGGTCTTCGTCCAGCCGGGCGGGGTTGATCTCCAGCTTGCCCAGGCCTTTGAGGGTCGCTTCATAGGCAATCAGGCTATGGGCAAAGCCGACACCCAGATTGCGCAGAACGGTGGAGTCGGTCAGGTCCCGCTGCCATCGGGAAATGGGCAGCTTGGCGGCCAGATGATCGAACAGGGCGTTGGCGATGCCGAGGTTGCCTTCGGAGTTCTCGAAGTCGATCGGGTTCACCTTGTGGGGCATGGTGGAAGAGCCCACCTCGCCTTCCACGGTCTTCTGTTTGAAGTAGCCCAGGGAAATGTAGCCCCAGATGTCCCGGTCCAGATCAATCAGGATGGTGTTGAACCGGGCGATGGCGTCGTAGAGCTCGGCAATGTAATCGTGGGGTTCGATCTGGGTGGTGTACGGATTCCAGCTCAGTCCCAGGCCTTCAACGAAGTCTTTGGCGTTCTCGGCCCAGTCGATGTCCGGGTAGGCCGACAGGTGGGCGTTGTAGTTACCCACGGCACCATTGATCTTGCCCATCAGTTCCACCTGGCTGATCTGCGCCAACTGGCGGCGAAGGCGGTAGACCACGTTGGCCAGCTCTTTGCCCACGGTCGTGGGGGAGGCGGTCTGGCCATGGGTGCGCGACAGCATGGGCTGCTCAGCGTGGGTTTTGGCCAGATCGGCCAGCTTGTCCACTACGGTGTTCATCGCGGGCAACAGGCCGTGGTTCAGACCCTCGCGCAGCATCAGTGCGTGGGACAGGTTATTGATGTCTTCGGAGGTGCAGGCAAAGTGCACGAACTCGGTGACGGCATGCAGCTCGGGCACGCCGGCAATTTTTTCCTTGATGAAATATTCCACGGCTTTGACGTCGTGGTTGGTTGTGCGTTCGATCTCTTTGATGCGCTCGGCGTCGGGCAGGCTGAATTCGCTGACCAGTGAGTCCAGGGCGGCGTTGGCTTGGTCTGAGAACGCGGGCACTTCGGTGATGGCCGGGTGCTGGGCCAGTTTTTGAAGCCAGCGAATTTCGACGGTCACCCGGTTACGGATCAGGCCATACTCACTGAAAATGCTGCGAAAGACGCTGACTTTGCTGCCATAGCGGCCGTCGACCGGGGAAATAGCGGTCAGGGCGGTGAGTTCCATCGAAAACCTCTCAGTTCATCAAGAAAAATCGGATCAAAAGGGAAGGCCGTTATGATACACCAGCGAGCGGCCTGAATCAGTGCCGTTGCTGACGGCTCAGCGCAGCAGCTCCCGGGCGTGGCCGATGACCTTCTTGCGGGCGAAGATCAATTGCCAGCGATGCCCGCCGCTCTGACGCCAGAGCACCGCAGAGCGGATGCCAGCCAGCAACAGGGCGCGTACCTTGGCTGCATTTTCTTCACGCTGGAGAATCTGCGGGTTGCCGCTGACCTGAATGCGCAGGCGGAAGGTGCTGATGGTGTCACCGTAGATCGACGCCAGGTTGCCGATCAGGTTGCTGTGGGTGTAACCGAAGTGGCTGGCGGTGTGGCGGGCCTGGTCGATGCGGCTGGCGATCACGTCGAGCATGTCACTCCGGCGCCGAAGTTTCGATTCCAGGTGAATCAGGTTCAGCACGTAGCGCAGGATTTCCACGTCTTCCGGCCGGCTTTGCTGGGCCAGCACCGTAGACAGGGTGTCGAGTCCCGGGCGGAGATCATTCAGTTCGCCGCCGTAGACGTCCAGAGTGGTGTCCGCATTGGTGGCAAACAGTGATCGCAGGCAGGTTTCCAGCGCGGTGTTGTCGCAGGTGCCGTTATGGGCCACCTGCTG
>DASSWD010000348.1:0-3553 GCA_035705335.1 Marinobacter sp.
AACAGCCAGGCGCCGTAGCGGGTGCGGATTTCCGATTCCTGGATGGCGTGATCAGGCCGTTGATCCAGAATCTCGCGCACCGGTTGGCGGTAATCCAGCAGGTAGTCGCCCCGTTTGCGTTCAAGCATGTCGATGCCGGACCGGTGGTTGGGCGCTTCGGTGATGCGAATGTCGTCCTGTTGTTCCAGCCAGTCCCGAAAGCCGCCGTAGGTGTACCCCCCGATCAGAATCACCGTGTTGCCACGCAGGGCATCCAGATGGTCCACCGGCGCGGCGCCTTTGCGGTACCAGGCGCTGAGTTGCAGCGACACCGGGTTGGCCCAGCTTTCGAGGGTGTCGTAGGCCAGCGCGGGAATGTCGGTCATGCCCAGCCAGAGATCAACCGTGCCATTCTGCAGATAGAGGTACGTGCGGCTGACGGGCAGGTACAGGAATTCCAGCTCAAAGCCGGCCTCTTTGGCCACGTCGCGGGTCATGTCGACGAAGTAACCCGCCGGTTCACCACTGAGGCCCCGGTAGGTGATGGGCGGAAATTCAACGTAAGCGACCCGCACCACCTCCCGCTTGCCGTCGGGGGTGGCGGGCGCCTCCTGCGCCCAGAGGACTGTGCTGAGCAGGATCAGCAAACACAACAACAGGAGGCTGGAATGGCGAAGCATGGAGTCAATGATCAGTTTGGGTTATCGGTTTAAGACAAGATTAACAGATAACGCCAAACCGTGATCATCGGTTCCCTGAAAACGTCGACTCAGAACGCATGCGTGACCATATACAGGCCGACACCGCCCATCACCAAGGTGTAGGGGAACGCCATGATCACCATGCGCCCATAGGACAAACGCACCAGCGGGGCAATCGCCGAGGTCAGCAGGAACAGGAACGCCGCCTGGCCATTCGGTGTGGCCACGCTGGGCAAGTTGGTGCCGGTGTTGATGGCAACGGCCAGGGTCTGGAAATGGTCGTAGTCGATCAGCCCCGCATCCAGCGCCTGTTTCACTTCACTGATATACACGGTGGCCACGAACACGTTGTCGCTGATCATCGACAACACGCCGTTGGCGATGAAGAGCATGCCCGGTTGCTGGTCGATAGGCAGGCTGAGCACGTAGTCGATCACCGGCTTGAACAGGTGCTGCTCGTGAATCACCGCCACCACTGCGAAGAACACCACCAGCAGGGAGGTGAACGGCAGGGATTCCTGAAACGCCTTGCCGATCTGGTGCTCGTCGGTCACCCCGGTGAACGAGGTTATCAGGATGATCACCAGCAGGCCGATCAGGCCCACTTCGGCAATGTGGAAGGCCAGCCCACACACCAGAATCAGCGCCGCCGCGGCCTGCACCCAGAGCGCTGCCTGGTCGGCTTTGGTGCGCCGGGCGCGCTCGTTCTCGGCGAACTCCTCCAGCACCTGCCGCACCGGTTTCGGCAAACGGCCGCCGTAGCCGAACCAGCGCAGTTTCTCCAGCGCCCAGCAGGTCAATAACCCCGCTGCCAGCACCGGTAGGCTCACCGGCGCCATGTGCATGAAAAAGCTGGCAAAATCCCAACCCACCACTTTGGCGATCAGCAGGTTCTGGGGTTCTCCTACCATGGTGGCCACACCACCCAGGGCGGTACCAATAGCACCGTGCATCAGCAGGCTGCGCAGAAATGCCCGGAAGTTTTCCAGATCTTCCCGGTGCAGCTCGATCACGTTATCGTCGTTGTTGGCGTTGTGATCCTTGTGCTGGTAGCCCTTACCGGACGCCACCTTGTGGTACACCGAGTAGAACCCCACCGCCACGCTGATGATCACCGCGGTCACCGTCAGCGCATCCAGAAAGGCCGAGAGCAACGCGGCGGCGATGCAGAACAGCAGCGAGAGCGCGGATTTGGAGCGCACGCCCACCAGAATCTGGGTAAAGGTCACCAGCAGCAGCTCTTTCATGAAGTAGATGCCGGCCACCATGAACATCAGCAGCAGGATTACCGGAAAGTTGGTCAGCACTTCGCTGTAGACCGCTTCCGGTGTGGTCAGGCCAATCAGCAGCGCCTCCACCGCCAACAGGCCGCCGGGCAGCAGCGGATAGCATTTCAGGGCCATGGCCAGGGTAAAGATGAACTCGGCAATCAGCAGCCAACCTGCGACCCCGGGGCCAAGCAGGTACAGCACGATCGGGTTGATGATCAGGAACAGCAGAATCACCTGTTTGTACCAGACAGGTGCCTTGCCCAGAAAGTTTTGGGTGAAGCCGGAGATAACGGTTGTAGGCATTACAAAGATCTTCAATGGCGATACGGTGACTGGAATGGTGCGCCGGGTGGGCTGAATCTTCCTTGATATTTGCGGCACTCGTTGCGTCCTGAGGTGCCGATTCCGACCGTATTTGGTCTTACTAGCAAACTGGGGAGGGTTCAGTTCCGGCCGCCCGCCGAAATTTTCGTAATATTACTGAAAAATTGGGCGGCGAGCGACCATATAGTAATCGATTTGGGCAGAATTGCCGATGATCTAGGTAAATTTGAGAAACAGATCGGATCAGGGCTGAGCGGACTGCTCCACCACGATCAGCTCGTCCAGATCAAAGCCTTCGGCTTGCGCACGTTCACGGAAATCCGCCAGCGCCTGTTCGCTGACCTCCGGCGTGCGAGACAGGAACCACAGGTAGTCCCGGTCATAGCCGGTCACGTAGGCGTAGGAATAGTCTTCCTGATCCAACTCGAATACAACATAAGAAGCATAGAACGGACCGAAGAAGGACACTTTCAGATGGCCAGTGTTTTCGTCTCCCACAAACACCGCCCGGCCCTCGGCCTCTTTCCATTCGCCGGCTTCGACGTCATAGCCCCGGTTGATTACCTGGATACTGCCGTCGTCATTGTAACTGTACTCAGCGGTCACCTGGCTCAGGCCCTCTTCGAAGGAATGGTCCAGCCGGGCAATTTCATACCAGGTGCCCAGGTAGCGGTCGCTGTCAAAACCGGTGACCGGTGCGATGCCGTCGGGGATGCCGGTGCAGCCGGCCAGAATAAGGGTAAATGAAAGTGCAGTGAGGGATCGGATCATGCCTGTCGTCCTTTGTCAGGGTTACAGGCTATTGTACGCCAGGATTGGCAGTTGGTTTGATGGCGCGTCCCTGCGCCGGGGATGTCCTCAGAACCGGTAGGTCACCGAACCGGTCACTTCACGGCGGGTGCCGTAGGTACCGGAGCTATCGAACGCGGTGGCCACGTACTGTTCATCCAGCAGGTTCTGGGCGTGCAGGCCCAAAGACACCTGACCGATGTCGTAGGTGATGGCGGCGTCTACCAGGGTCACGTCCGGCACTTCCAGCGCCGCGTTGTCGGCATTGAATGCGGCACCATAGCTCTGGCCGATGTAGCGTACGCCGGCACCCAGACCGAGCCCGTGCAGCAGCCCACCGTTGAAGCTGTATTTGCCCCACAGAGCGGCTTCGTGTTCCGGGGTGTATTCCAGCGGTTCGCCCTCTTCCACCGGATTGCTGGCTTTGGTGATCTCGGCGTCGGTGTAGCTGTAGCTGGCGATCACGTCCAGCGCCTGGAACAGGCGGGT
>DASSWD010000349.1:0-9006 GCA_035705335.1 Marinobacter sp.
TCCTTACCGCCCGCCGGTGTGGTTACGCAACGGCCACGTGCAATCCGTCTGGTCCACGCTGTTTCGCAGCGTGGCACTGGCCGCGCCTCAGCCGGAAGTACTCTCGACACCGGACAACGACGAACTGCACCTCGACTGGTATCGCCAGGGTAGCGATAAGCTGGCGGTGCTGTCCCATGGGCTGGAAGGCCACAGCCGCCGGCCGTACATGCTGGGTATGGCGAGAGCGCTGATGGCGGAAGGGTGGGACGTGCTGGCCTGGAATTTCCGCTCCTGTGGTGGCGTGATGAACCATCAGCCCCGGTTTTATCACAGTGGGGCGACCGAAGACCTGCACGAGGTGGTTGCCCGGGGCCTGTCCGAACCCTATCGAAACGTGGTGTTGTCCGGTTTCAGTATGGGCGGCAACTTGACGCTGCTGTACCTGGCCCAGCAGGGCGAACGCATCGACAGTCGCATCTCCGGCGCGGTGACCTACTCAGTGCCGGTGGATCTCGCCGGTAGCGCCGACATACTGGCACTGCGTAGTCGTCGTGTTTATATGAAACGGTTTCTACGCGATCTTCGAGTAAAAATGCGGGAAAAGTCTGAAAGATTTCCAGATTTGATTGATGTAAGCGGTTTCGACCGCATTCGTCGGTTTCACGAATTTGATAACCGATACACGGCCCCACTGCACGGTTTCCAGAGCGCGGAAGACTACTGGGCGCAATGTTCGGCCCTGTTCCGCCTGAAGGACATCCGGGTACCGGCCCTGTTGGTCAATGCTGCCGATGACCCGTTCCTGTCCGCCGGCTGTTATCCGGACACCCGGCAACAGCTGGGCGCCCATGTTCAGGTTGAGGTGCCGCGTTGGGGCGGGCATGTGGGTTTTGTCGAGCACGCCCGGGACGGCCGTTACTGGTCCGAGCGTCGGGCGCTGGGGTTTGTCCGTCAGCTTGCCGGACAATCTATTTAAGCAGCGGCTCCAGCGTCGGCCAGACGTTATTCAATAATCGGGGCTGTGCCTTTTCGGTGGGGTGAATGCCATCTTCCTGCATCAGGCTGTCCTGATTGTAGATGCCGTCCAGAAAGAAGGGAACCAAAGGAATCTGGTACTGGTCTGACAGGGATGGATAGATGCCGGCGAACATTTCGGTATAGCGCTGGCCGTAGTTGGGCGGTATCTGCATGCCCACCAGCAGCACAGTGGCGCCGCTGTCCTCGGCCAGCTCAATCATGCTGGCCAGATTGGATTCAATGACGTTTGGCGGGAAACCACGCAGACCATCATTACCCCCTAGCTCAATGATCACGACATCTGGCTCATGTTCATTCAGCAGGCGAGGCAATCGGCGAAGCCCGCCGTCCGTGGTTTCGCCGCTGATACTGGCGTTGACCACGGTCCAGTCGAGGTTTTCCTCGCCCAGCCGGTCGCGGAGCAGTTCCACCCAGGCGGTGTCGGAGGGAACACCATAGGCGGCGCTGAGGCTATCGCCCATCACCAGTATTGTGTTCTGGTTGGCCATGACTGGCGCGGCCACAAGCGTGAGCGCCACGAGAAACCATGATCTGAAGAAGACCGATACCGTATGCATAATAGCGTCGTACACCCCCTGAGAGTTCATCAATCAACGCATTCAGCCCGATGGGAGAAACCGTGAACCAGATGACGGATTTCAGCAAAACCGACACCAGCCCCATGTTGCGGGTTTCAGACCTGACCCACCGGGTGCGTATGGAAACCGATACGTTGACGATCTTGCAAGGGGTCAGTCTGGAAATCAATCGAGGAGAGTCCGTAGCCATCGTTGGCCGGTCTGGTTCCGGTAAAACCACGCTGCTGGGGCTGCTGGCCGGCCTGGATACGCCGAGTGAGGGCACGGTTGAACTCGATGGTGCCCGCATCAGCGACCTTAGCGAAGACGAGCGGGCAAAGCTGAGGGCCAGCCGGGTTGGGTTCGTGTTCCAGTCGTTTCAGTTGCTGCCGGCGATGACCGCCCTTGAAAATGTAATGCTGCCGCTGGAGCTGGCCGGTTTTGAGGCACCGGAGAAACGCGCCCGTGAACTGCTGAAACGTGTCGGCCTGGGTGAACGCCTGCACCACACGCCCCGCCAACTGTCCGGCGGCGAGCAGCAGCGGGTGGCCATTGCCCGGGCGTTTGCTTCTGACCCGGTCATTCTGTTTGCGGATGAGCCCACTGGCAACCTGGATAACCGCACCGGGCAGGCGGTGTCTGACCTGTTGATGGACCTGAACCGGGAGCAGGGCACCACACTGGTGATGGTCACCCACGACGAGCGATTGGCCGCCCGGTGCGGCCGGCAGCTGCATATTGAAGCGGGCGTGCTGACCGAGCCGGAAGCCACTCAGGAGCTGGCCCACTGATGGAAGCTTCGAAGAAACTGATGTCCGTGCGCCGGGACTGGCGTGAACGGGACGTTCGGGTGGTGCTCGTTGCCATCATTATCGCGGTGGCCACCGTTGCGACCATAGCCCTGTTTGCCAGCCAGTTGCAGCGCACTCTGGTAGCGTCAGCCACCACCTTTCTGGCGGCCGACCGTCAACTCGAGGCGGAAAATGGGCGCCCGATTCCCGATGCCTGGATGGAAGAAGCCCGCAGCCGTGGGCTGGAGACCGGTCGCATGGTGGAATTTTCCACCATGGTGTTCGGTGGAGAGGGATTCCAGCTGGTGTCGGTGAAAGCGGTCAGTAACGAATACCCCCTGCGGGGCGAAATTGAGGTTCAGACCAGTGCGGAGGCCCCTCGAGAAACGGTCACCAGCGGCCCCGGGCCCGGCGAAGTCTGGGTAAATCCTCGCCTGCTGCGGCTGCTGGAGCTGAACATCGGCGACACGCTGGAGGTCGGCAAGGCCAAACTGGACATCACCCGCCTGCTGATCCGCGAGCCAGACGGTGGATTCCGGCTGTCGGCACTGGCGCCACGGGTCATGATGCACGTTGATGACGTGGCCAGCACCGAGGTGATTCAGGAAGGCAGCCGGGTGGAATATATCTACCTGTTCGCCGGGGAAACGTCTGCGCTGAATGAATATTACGCCTGGCTGCAGCCACAACTGGAACCGAGTCATGAATGGGAAGGCGTTCGCGACAGCGAAACTTTCTCCGACTCCCTTGAGCGTGCTGAGCGCTTTCTGCTGCTGGGTGGCAGCCTGGCGGTCCTGCTGGCCGCCGTCGCGGTCGCTGTCGCCAGCCGTCAGTATGCGATCTCTCAAAGGGACACCGTCGCGCTGCTGAAAACGTTGGGTTTACCCGGTCATGGCATCAGCCGGCTGTACCTGCGCCGGCTGGCGCTGTGGGGTGTGGTTGGCATCGCCGGTGGTTTGCTGGTAGCGCTGCCGCTGTTCTGGCTGCTGGTGCAAACCCTGAGTGATTTGCTGGGCCGGCCTGTGGACATCCATCTGGACCCGAACGCCCTGGCGCCCGCGCTCATGACCGCCCTGGTGTCGCTGTTTGCGTTTGCCTATCCCCCGGTCCGGCGCCTGCGTAATGTGCCCGCGATGCGGGTACTGCGCTCCCAGCCCGGCGAAACCGGCCGCGAGGCCCTGCCGGACATTGCCATCGCGGTGATCGCGATTTTTGGTCTGGTGTGGCTGTATGCCCGGGAATGGAGCATGGTCATTGCCTTGCTGGGCGGCCTGTTGCTGTTGCTCGCCGCACTGGCGCTGGTGGGCTGGGTAATGATGGCGGTGCTGCGGCGGGTGCGCGGGGGCGGCAACGCCTGGCGTCTGGCCCTGGTGGGTCTGTATCGCCACCGGCGCGCCAGCCTGGCCCAGATGGCCGTGTTCGCCATGACCCTGATGCTGGCAGCCACGCTGATTCTGGTACGTTCGTCGCTGCTGGACGACTGGCAGGCGCAGTTACCGGATGACGCACCCAATCATTTCCTGATCAACATCGCCCCTGAGGCCGTGGACGACGTTGAGTCGTACTGGCAGTCCGAAGGTGCGCCGCTGGACGCCGTCTACCCGATGGTTCGGGGCCGTCTGACGGAGCTGAATGGGGAGCCCGTCAAGGAGGCGGTGACCAAAGATGCCCGCGTCGGAGCCCTGAATCGGGAACTCAACCTGACCTGGATGGCTGACTTGCCGGACGACAACCGGATTGTGGAGGGCGAGTGGTTTGTCGACGGTCAGACTCAAGGTGTGTCCGTGGAGTCTGAACTGGCGGACCAGTTGGGACTGCAGGTTGGTGACAGGCTGACCTTCACCATCGGTGCGCAAAAGGTCACTGAGCCGGTTACCAGCATTCGCACGGTGCAATGGGACAGCATGAAGCCCAACTTCTACATGGCGTTTCCACCCGGCGGTGGGCTGGCCGATATGCCGGCTACCTGGATCACCAGCTTTTATCTGGATGCCGGTAACAAATCCGCGCTGAACGAGTTCTCGCGCCAGTTCCCGACGGTGTCGGTGCTGGAAATCGATCACATCATCGAACGCATCCAGCAGATTGTGGGGCAGGTTACCTCGGCCATAGAGGCCATCCTGGCACTGATTCTGGCAGCGGCGTTCGTGGTGATGGCTGCCGTGGTCAGCGCCACATTGCGGGACCGTCAACGGGAAGGGGCGTTACTGCGAACACTCGGCGGGCGCCAGAGCCTGCTGGTCCGCAGCACCATGCTGGAATTTGCTCTGCTCGGGTTCTTTGCTGGTCTGATCGGTGCCCTGGCGGCGGAATCGGCGGTGTATGTGCTGCAATCCACCCTGTTTGAGGGCACCTTCCGTTGGCACTGGCAGGTTATTATCCCGATCCCGCTGGTGAGTGCGCTGCTGCTGGCGCTTTTCGGCCGGTGGCAGCTTGGCCCGGTATTGAGTGTGTCACCGATGTTGCTGTTGCGGCGGCTGGAATGATTCAGGTTTCGTGAGCGAACGTTAGCGATACTCTGCGAGAATGGCGTCCAGTTCACCGCTCTCGCGGAGTTTTTTGAGCTCCCGATTGAAGGCCTTCACGAAATCGCTGGAATCTGGTCTCACCATGATTCTGAAACCGTACTGGCTGATTGCAGATGACGACGTTCGGAATGCTCCAGCGGCCCCTTGATTTCTGATAAGCCACTTACCGACCAGGCGGTCGGCGATGGCCGCATGAAATCGATCACCGTGCATCAGATATCGGAACATATCTTCATCGCGAGCCACGTCAAATCGCGTGATGTCGCCGGATGACAGGTGCGGCTCCAGGGCAGGATAGTGATAACCCAGATGGGTCACCACGGTTTTACCGAACAGGTCCCGGGGTTTCCGGTAGTCTAGCGCTGAGCCTTCCGGGAAGAAAAACACTTCCTCTACCTGAACGATGGGGTCGGTAAACAGGAACTGTTCCGGTGTCTCGGTCCACTCAATGGCCCGGGGCGTGCCGTCTATGTAACCCTCAAGCAGCATCTGGTCGACACGCTTGCGCGGAATCTTCCGGGTTTCCACGTTGTAGCCGATGCGCGGTGCGATGCGCTTGAGCACGTCCAGCATGATGCCGTACTCCTTCTCGCCGTCGACGATCATGTAAGGCGGATAGCCGTTGGGGGAAACATTGAAAAGAAAGGTCGATGCCTCGCCTTCGGAACGCCCCTGGCGGCTTTCAGGGCCCTCAGTCGCGGGCGCTGTATCCGGGGCCAGCATCAACCCGGCGGCCAGTAGCATGGGAAGCGAGTGGCGGCGCAGTGCGCGGCAGGTTCGGATGTTGTGCGAAAGTAGGCTGTGCATGGAATGGGGTAGGTCCGCTAGGTTGACTGTTTCTTCGCCCGGCCAATTCCCTGCCAGAGAACCGCAGATGTTACCTGTTCATTTTTTAATTTCAATCATCATAAATCCGGGTTTTGGTGGCCTGGCCTGATCGGCCACCAAACCCCGTTTATCCGATCAGGCCCAGGCCCGCTTCAGCACAGCCATGGCGTCTTCGCGGCTGACTTCTCGCGGGTTGAACATGATGGAGCCATCGTCTAGCGCTACGTCAGCAATCAACTCCAACTGACTTTCGAGCACCTTGCCGGTTTCCTTCAGGGTCCGGGGCAACGCGCAACGCTTGTGCAGAGCGTCCCGCAACTGGCGCAGGGCGGAAATGCTGGCTTCTGCGCGGCGTGCAGCAGGGGTGGCAGAGTAGACTTCCGGACCTTCCAGATACAGCAGCAGTTCACCCAGTGGCTCGCGAATGCTTTCCAGGTTGAACTCCAGCACGTAGGGCAGGTACAGGCTCATGCACAGGCCGTGGGGCAGATGGCAGATGGCGCCCGTGGCGTGACCAAGGGAGTGCACCAGGCCCACCATGGAGTTGGAGAACGCAATGCCGGCCATGGTTGAGGCTTGAGCCAGTTCCAGCCGCCCGGTTTCGTCTTTCGGGTTGTCCATGACCTTCAGCAGGTTGCGGCTGATTTTCTTGATCGCCGCCGTGGCGTAGGCATCACTCAACGGGTTCTTGGCCATGCAGGTGAACGCTTCGGTGGCGTGGGTCATCGCGTCCATGGCTGTTGCCGCTGTGATATGCGGCGGCAGTGTCAGGGTCATGCGCGGGTCGATGATTGCGGCGTTGGGCAACAGGAACGATGAGGTAAAAGGCAGTTTCACGCCTTTCTTTTCATCGGTGATCACTGCCACGGAGGTGACTTCCGAACCTGTGCCCGCTGTGGTCGGCACCACAAAGAAGGGCTTGAGTGGGTGCTTCAGCACACCGGCGCCGGTGTATTTGGCGATGTCGTCGCCGCCCTCGGACACCAGAATATTTACCGCCTTGCCAGTGTCGATGGCAGAACCACCGCCAACGGCAATGATGGAGTCGCACTTTTCACGGCGGTAAATACCGGCGATGTCCCTGACCACGGCGGTGGAGGAGTCCGGCGGCACGTCGTCGTAGATGGAAACGATCGCCAGGCCGCTCTCTTCGCAGGCGGCGATAACCGGGTCCAGCAGGCCGGCGGCCCGTACGCCCTTGTCGGTGACAATCATCGGTCGTCTGGCGGCAAGCCCCATCAGTTCATAGGGGATGTGTTCCAGCGCGGCTTTACCCGCAATAACTTTGACCGGGCAGAAAAACTCGTAATAGGACTGGCTCATGATGCTCTCGCTGTCTCGACAAATTGGGTAGCCACTTTCAGATAGATGCGGGCTGCGTTCAGCAGTTTTTCCGGCAAGTGCAGGCCGGTGGGGTATTCCTTCACTGCGCGCTGGGCAATCAGTTTGGGCAGGATGAACGACTCCAGCCGGTTCAGCACGCGCGTCATTCGCACAGCGAAGCTGATATCGCCATCCACCAGCATGCGGTCGTTGGCAAAGGCCACTGCAGTCTTTTCCTGGAACGACAACACCAGAAACGCATGAGCCATGTGCTTGAACTGGATGGACAGGTCCACCGGGCGCGGGGCGTTATCGCCGTGGAAATGCAACTGGCCGTCGCCGACGTGCTCGACGATCAGCGCCGGGCCATTCGGCATGACCCGCATCTCAAACAGAAAACCGTTTGGAAGTACCCGGGTTTCGTCCCGTGTGGTTTCATCCACCTGGCTTATGGCTTGAAGCGCTCGGCCCATCACCTGGAACATCAGTTCCACGTAGTTCCGCCGGGCCCGGAAAAGCATCGGTTGCAGTCGTTTCACGAGCATGGTCGTCATCCGATTGTTGTAGGTGACCTTGATTTTTAGAGTTATTGCTCTAAAAGTCAATGCAGCGAGTGACGCAATGATGCCGTTAGAGGAGTCAGTATCGACCGGGAGCCTGGTGACTGGTTCCAAAGGGCGTGGCAAACGCCTGTGTCAGGAAGGTTGGTTGAGCCGTCGATAAAGGCTTGGGGTGGTTCCGTAGGCTTGCCGGAATGCTCTGGCAAAGTAGGCCGGGTCCTGCAGGCCCCAGCTTGCGGCAATGGCCGATACCGAGCAGTCTGAGAACGCAGGGTTCAGCATATCCCGGCGGCAGCGTTCCAGGCGTTGGGTCATGAGCCAGCGGGTCAGCGTTGTACCCTCGGCACTGAACAGACGCTGGAGTTTTCGGGGGCTTAGCGAAAACCGATGACTGATATCGCCAATCTGAAGCTGGCCTTTCGGGAGGCAGGTCAATAGGTGAGATTTAATCTGTCCCAGCAGTATCTGGTCCCGGGAGGCAAGGCTGGCAGCGTCCCGATGGGTAATCGCTTCCAGTTCGGTAATCACCATGCCCAACAAATGATCTCCAAGCCGCTGAGCGGTCGGGACCGGCTGGCGGTCGTGATCGGCCGTCAAAGCCTGGATAAAGGCGCCGAGTGCAGCGCCAGTGGGGCCGGGAATGCAGGCTCCGTGAGCGGCCGTTGCTAGGGGGGCGATATCCATCAGCGCATCCCGGGGCACCATCACTGACGTGTACGCAAAGTCCCCCTCAAACTCCAGGCTGCAGGGCTGCATGGAATCCGCAAAGCTGACCTCGCCAACCCCCACTCGCACTTTCCCCCGAGCGCTATGTAGCCAGCCGTAACCATCCAGCATGGTGCTGACGAATACCCAGGGCCGCTCGCTGGAATCGATTTCCCGGGCATCCCAGTGCTGCCACTGGCGGCGGGAACGGATCGTCAGATAGGGCAGGGTGCCAAAAACATTCAGTGAGGCACTTCCAGAAAAGCCTTCCTCAAGGTCGCTCTCAGCGCGAATGGGCATGACCTGTGCGGATAAAAAACTCTGCCAGGCGTGCAGTGACTCCGCAGAGTCGGCGGACTCGGGGGTGCGCCATGCGACGGACATGTCGCTATTGTCCAGTTGAATTGTCACTACTGTCATACCTGTGCAGCTTACGCCAGGCCTATGATTAGCCTTGCTTTCTGGCGGGCAGTTGCGTCCAGCGTCTGTGCCTGTGTAATCGTACACAATCCGGTGTAGTTGAAGAAGTCATGAAAAAAAGAATGTTAAGCCCTAACGAATGATATGGACTCCCCCTGCTCCCACGGCATCTATGTGCCACATTGAAGGTGTCTGACATCTTCAATCAAAAGCAGGAGGAGTCATCATGAATGTTACAACCATCGGCATCGATCTGGCGAAAACTGTGTTCAGT
>DASSWD010000350.1:0-7285 GCA_035705335.1 Marinobacter sp.
TTCCCCGGCTACTTCCTGATCGTGATGGACTTTATCAAATGGGCCAAGAACAACGGCGTGCCGGTGGGCCCGGGCCGGGGTTCGGGTGCCGGTTCCCTGGTGGCCTACGCGCTGCTGATTACCGATCTGGACCCGCTGCAATACGACCTGCTGTTCGAACGCTTCCTCAACCCGGAGCGGGTATCCATGCCCGACTTCGACGTGGACTTCTGCATGGAAGGCCGGGACCGGGTGATCGAATACACCGCCCAGAAATACGGGCGTGAGGCCGTCTCCCAGATCATCACCTTCGGTACCATGGCGGCGAAGGCGGTGGTGCGGGATGTGGCGCGGGTGCAGGGTAAGTCCTATGGTCTGGCCGATAAGCTCTCCAAACTGATCCCGTTTGAAGTGGGCATGACGCTGGCCAAGGCCATCGAGCAGGAGCCTCAGCTCAAGGATTTTCTGGCGCAGGACGAAGAGGCCCAGGAAATCTGGGAGATGGCGCTGAAGCTCGAGGGTGTCTGCCGTAACGCCGGCAAACACGCCGGTGGGGTGGTCATCGCGCCTACCAAGATCACCGATTTCTCGCCGCTGTACTGCGACGATGAAGGCGGCAGTCTGGTCACCCAGTTTGACAAGGGCGACGTGGAAGATGCCGGGCTGGTTAAATTCGACTTCCTGGGGCTGCGTACGCTCACCATCATCAAGTGGGCGCTGCACATGATCAACCCGCGCCGACAGCAGCGCGGTGAGTCAGAGTTGGACATCGCCGCTATCCCGCTGGATGACAAACGCTCCTTTGAACTGCTGAAAAAAGCTGAGACCACCGCGGTGTTCCAGCTCGAATCCCGGGGCATGAAAGACCTGATTCGCCGCCTGCAGCCGGACTCTCTGGAAGACATGATCGCCCTGGTCGCGCTGTTCCGCCCGGGACCGCTACAGTCCGGCATGGTGGACGACTTTATCGACCGTAAGCACGGCCGCCAGCCGCTGTCCTATCCGCACCCCGATTACCAGTACGAGGGCCTGAAGCCGGTTCTGGAGCCTACCTACGGGGTTATCCTGTATCAGGAACAGGTCATGCAGATTGCCCAGGTGATGGCGGGCTATACCCTTGGCGGTGCCGACATGCTGCGCCGGGCTATGGGTAAGAAGAAACCCGAGGAAATGGCCAAGCAGAAAGCCATCTTCCTGGATGGCTGCGAAAACAACGGCATTGATAAAACCCTGGCCGAAAACATCTTCGACCTGGTAGAAAAGTTCGCCGGGTATGGCTTTAACAAGTCCCACTCTGCCGCGTATGCGCTGGTGTCATACCAGACCCTGTGGCTGAAAACCCATTACCCGGCGGAATTCATGGCTGCGGTACTCACCGCCGATATGCAGAACACCGACAAGGTGGTGACGCTGGTGGAAGAGTGCCGGAACATGAAACTGGACCTGCTGGTGCCGGACGTCAGCCGTTCCGAGTACACCTTCACGGTGAATGACGAAGGCCAGATTATTTACGGCCTCGGGGCCATCAAGGGCCTGGGTGAAGGCCCTATCGAGAGCATCGTTGAAGCCGCCAAAGATGGCCCGTTCGAAGATATCTTCGATTTCTGCCGGCGCATCGATCTCAAGAAGGTCAATAAGCGCGCCCTGGAGGCCCTGATCCGCTCCGGCGCCATGGATAAACTGGGCCCCGGCCGTGCCCAGCTGATGGCCAGCATTGAAAAGGCCATCCAGCAGGCCGATCAGCAGTCCCGCAACGACGCGGCTGGCATCATGGACATGTTTGGCGAAATGCTCGAGGGCGGTGCCGACGGCGAAGACCTGTACGCCGATGTGGCTCACGTACGGGAATGGCCGGAAAAAGAACGGCTGAAGGGTGAGAAAGATACCCTCGGCATCTACCTGACCGGCCACCCGTTTGATGAGTACGAGCGGGAAGTCCGGCGTTTTGTGCGCAACTCCATCGCCGACCTGAAGCCCAACAAATCCCCCCAGCGGGTGGCGGGGCTGGTGGTTGCCCAGCGCACCATGAAAACAAAAACCGGCTCCACCATGTGCTTTATCACTCTGGATGACCGCAGCGGGCGCATTGAGGCCACCCTGTTTTCTGAGGCATTTTTCGAGAACCGGGAACTGCTGCAGTCGGATCAGGTGATTGTGGTGGAAGGGCAGGTCAGCCACGACGATTACTCGGGGCAGATGAAAATGCGGGTCAGTTCAGTGATGGATGTGGGCACGGCGCGCAAGCAGTTCAGCCGTGGCCTGAAACTGGCGCTGCGTTCTGACCAGTTGCAGAATGGATTGCTGGACAAGCTCGACAATACGCTGCGGCCGTTCCGTAGCGAGGGCAGCCCGGTCTGGATCGAGTATGAGAGCGATCAGGCGCGGACCCGCATTGAGCTCGGAGAGTCCTGGCGTGTACAACCTGACGACAGTCTGCTATTCGAGCTGCGTCATCTGGTGGGCGACCAGGCGGTGGAACTGGTCTATGATTAAGACCAATGTCCGCTTTAGTCGTGCCGATAGCGCTGCTATCTTTGTCGCAAATTCTGGTTTTGGCAGGGAATTCCCTGCCTCGCAAGCAAATGATGGATCATCATGAACCCTAATTACCTGGATTTCGAACAGCCGATTGCTGACCTTGAAGCCAAGATTGAAGAGCTTCGGATGGTCGGAAACGACACTGACATCAACATCACCGATGAAATCAGTCGTCTCAAGAAAAAAAGCATCAGCCTGACCGAGAGCATCTTCTCGAACCTGCAGTCCTGGGACGTGGCCCGGTTGGCCCGCCATCCGCGTCGGCCCTACACCCAGGATTACATCGACCTGATGTTTGACGACTTTGATGAACTGCACGGTGACCGCCGTTACGCGGATGACCAGGCCATTATTGGCGGTACCGCCCGCCTGAACGACACGCCGGTGATGGTAATCGGCCACCAGAAAGGTCGGGAAGTGCGGGACAAGGTCAAGCGCAACTTTGGCATGCCGCGCCCGGAAGGCTACCGCAAGGCGCTGCGCCTGATGGAGATGGCCGAGCGCTTCAAAATGCCGATTCTGACCTTCATCGACACGCCGGGCGCCTACCCGGGCATTGGCGCTGAAGAGCGCGGTCAGAGTGAAGCCATCGCCTTCAACCTGGCTGTGATGTCGCGGCTGAAGACGCCGATCGTGTCCACCGTCATCGGTGAGGGCGGCTCAGGCGGTGCGTTGGCGATCGGCGTGTGCGATCAGCTCAACATGCTGCAGTACTCCACCTATTCGGTGATTTCCCCTGAGGGCTGCGCGTCCATCCTCTGGAAGAGCGCGGAATACGCCTCGCAGGCAGCGGAAGCCATGGGTGTGACGGCTCAGCGCCTGAAAGAGTTGGGGGTTGCGGATGACATCATCGCGGAACCTCTGGGCGGTGCTCACCGTAACCCGGAAAAAATGGCGAAAACCCTGAAAGAGATGCTGGTCAAGAACGTGGCTACCCTCAGCCGTTTGCCGGAAAGCGAACTGGTGTCCCGACGCTACCAGCGCCTGACCAAATATGAAGGCGGGCGCTAACGCCTGTTCCCTGGCTGACTGGCCCGAGGATCTCTCCGGGCCGGTCCGCACCCTTCGCACCACCGGGCAGCTCTGGGTTGCTTTCAGTGGCGGCCTGGACTCCACTCTGTTGCTTCACGTTGCCGCTGCCTGCCATCCCGGGCTCAAGGCGGTCCATGTTAACCATCAGCTCCAGGCCAACCACGAACAGACTGAAGCCTTCTGTCGACACGTCTGTGAAGATCTGAACCTGCCACTTGTCGTGGAGCGCGTGTCTGTTGCCTCGCCCGTGACGGGAACCCGGGGCCTGGAAGCGGCCGCCCGCAAGGCACGGTACCGGGTGTTCCGTGGCTTGCTGCAACCGGGCGACGCGCTTTTGATGGCCCACCACGCCGACGATCAGGCGGAGACTGTACTGTTTCGCCTGCTTCGAGGCTCGGGCGTCAGCGGATTGGCCGGTATGCCCCGGCAGCGTTCACTCGGGGCCGGTCAACTGCATCGCCCCTGGCTTGATGTCAGTCGTGAACGTCTGCAACAGGTTGCGGGTGAGACCCGGCTGGCCTGGCAGGAAGACCCCAGCAACGCCGACCAGCGGTTTGATCGCAATTATCTGCGTCAGGGAGTGCTGCCCGGGCTCAAACAGCGTTGGCCGGGATTGCTGCAGCGGTTATCCGCAACGGCCCGGGCCTGTGATGAAAGCGCGTTTCTCAATCGTCGGCTGGCGGAAATCCAGTACCGGGAGGTCAGTGATCGCCGGGGGCGTCTGAACCGCGATGGTTTGGTCAAGCTCAGTGACGCCGAGCGTGTCAATCTGGTGCGTTGGTGGATTGAAGAGAAAGGGTGGCCGCTGCCGGCACTGGCCCAATGGGCGCAATCGGTCAATGAGCTGCTGACCGCCCGGGGCGATGGCTGCCCGGAACTGAGGGCCAAGGGTTTCGGGATTCGGCGTTACCAGGGCTGGTTGCATCTGGTCCCGGATGTTGATGTACCCGATCATCAGCTGTTTTTGTCGCCCGCGCAGCCGATCCGGTGGGGTCACTGGACACTGGCGCTGAGAGTCGTTTCATCAGAGAACCTGGCGCCGCCGGCCATACGCGTAACCACGCGGCAGGGCGGTGAGCGCGTCCAACTGCCTGGCAGTGAGCATTCTAAAAGCCTGAAAAACTGGTTTCAGGAGCAGGGCGTGCCGCCCTGGGAACGGCCTTTGATTCCGCTGGTTTTCGGGCGATGCGGGGGCGCCGAATCGTTGATCGCCATTGGCGATTACTGGTGTTCTGAACAATACTGCGAAGGCGCCCATGCCGCCGGCTGGCGGCTGATTGTGGAGCGGGATTGTGATTGAGTAGAGAAGCGCTTTCTGGTAGTCTGGCGTCCCATCTTGAGATGAACAATCTCCCTCCTTCACCGAACCAGATAATCACGGAATCTGCATGACGCGTTATATTTTCGTCACCGGCGGTGTCGTGTCCTCCTTGGGGAAAGGTATTGCGTCTGCCTCACTGGCAGCCATCCTCGAGGCACGCGGCCTGAAGGTCACTATCCTCAAGCTGGACCCGTACATCAACGTGGACCCAGGCACCATGAGTCCGTTCCAGCACGGTGAAGTTTTCGTCACCGAAGACGGAGCAGAGACCGACCTGGACCTGGGGCACTACGAGCGTTTCATCCGCACCCGGATGGGCCGCCGCAACAACTTCACCACCGGCCGGGTATACGAAGAGGTAATCCGCAAGGAGCGCCGCGGTGATTACCTCGGCGGTACCGTGCAGGTGATCCCGCACATCACCGACGAAATCAAGCGCCGGGTGATCGAAGGCGCCGCCGGCGTTGACGTGGCGCTGATCGAGATTGGCGGCACCGTGGGCGACATTGAATCCCTGCCATTCCTCGAGGCCTGCCGCCAGCTGAAGGTGGAAGTAGGCCCCCAGCGGGCACTGTTCATGCACCTGACCCTGGTGCCCTACATTGCCACTGCCGGTGAGATCAAAACCAAACCGACCCAGCACTCGGTGAAGGAAATGCGCTCCATCGGCCTGCAGCCGGACATCCTGCTGTGTCGGTCGGAACACGAAGTGGATGCCAGCTCCCGCCGCAAGATCGCACTGTTCACCAACGTGGAAGAGCGGGCCGTGATTCCGCTGCAGGACGCAAAATCCATCTACGCCATTCCGCGCAAGCTGCATGAGCATGGCCTGGACCAACTGGTGATCGAACGGTTCAATCTGGACGCCCGCAAAGCGGACCTGAGCGAGTGGGACGCGGTGGTGGATTCACTGATGAATCCGGAGCAGGAAGTCACCATCGCCATGGTCGGCAAGTACATGGAGCTGCTGGATGCCTACAAATCCCTGATCGAGTCCCTGCTGCACGCCGGCATCAAGACCCGCACCAAGGTCAACATCAACTACATCGATTCCGAAGACATCGAGCGCGACGGTACCGACGTACTGCGTTCAGCCGACGCCATCCTGGTGCCTGGCGGCTTTGGCGAGCGCGGTGTGGAAGGTAAGATACGCACGGTGCAGTACGCCCGTGAGAACAAGGTGCCTTACCTCGGCATCTGCCTGGGCATGCAGGTTGCGGTTATCGAATACGCCCGTAACGTGGCTGGCCTGAAAGACGCCCACAGCACCGAATTCCGTCAGCATACGCCGGAGCCGGTTGTGGGTCTGATCACCGAATGGCTGGATTCCAGCGGTGAGCGCGAGGAGCGCACCGAAGAGTCCGACCTGGGCGGCACCATGCGCCTGGGGGCCCAGGACTGCGTGCTCGCCGAGGGTTCCACCATTGTCGGCTGCTATGGCAAGAAAACCATCCGCGAGCGTCATCGTCACCGCTATGAAGTGAACAACCATTTCCTGCCGCAGCTGGAAGGCGCCGGCCTGAAAATTACCGGCCGCTCCACGGACGGTCGTTTGGTGGAAGTGGTGGAAGCGCCGAATCATCCGTGGTTCGTTGCGTGCCAGTTCCATCCGGAATTCACCTCCACGCCCCGTGACGGCCATCCGCTGTTCCGTGGCTTTGTGAAGGCGGCGCTGGCCCATCAGAAGGAATCCTGAGCATGGCCCAGAGCACGGTCAACGTATCCGGAATTGAAGTCGCCAATCACAAGCCATTCGTGCTGTTTGGCGGCATGAACGTACTGGAATCGGCGGATCTCGCCATGGAAGTGGCCGCTGCCTACGTGGAAGCCACTCAAAGCCTGGGGATTCCCTACGTATTCAAGGCCTCCTTCGACAAGGCAAACCGCTCTTCAGTGCATTCGTTCCGTGGGCCGGGCCTGGAGAAGGGCCTACAGATTCTGGCCGACATCAAGAGCAGGTACGGCGTGCCGATCATCTCTGACGTGCACGAGCCCGAACAGGCCGCGCCTGCCGCTGAGGTGTGCGACATCATCCAGCTGCCGGCGTTCCTGAGTCGCCAGACTGATCTGGTGGTGGCCATGGCCAAAACCGGCGCGGTGATTAACATCAAGAAGGCCCAGTTCCTGGCACCACAGGAGATGAAGCACATCATCACCAAGTGTGGCGAGGCCGGCAACGACCGCATCATCCTGTGCGAGCGGGGCACCAGCTTCGGCTACAACAACCTGGTGGTGGACATGCTGGGCTTCGGCATCATGAAGGCGATGAACGTGCCGGTGATGTTCGACGTAACGCACTCGCTGCAGATGCCTGGCGGCCGCGCCGATTCCGCCGGTGGCCGCCGTGCCCAGGTCACAGACCTGGCGTTGGCCGGTATGTCCCAGGGCCTGGCCGGCTTGTTCCTGGAAGCCCAT
>DASSWD010000351.1:0-8657 GCA_035705335.1 Marinobacter sp.
GCAGATCATGCGCTACGCCCGATCTGCGTTATTTCATTATCCCGGGCAGATCAACTCGGTGCAGGAAGCCGTAACACGGGTACTTGGCTTTGATCGGGTTGCACACATCGCCATGGGGATTGCCTCAGTGCGGGCATTCGATGTGCCGCGGGATGGCCTGCTGGGTATGGACGCTTTCTGGCGCCACTCCCTGTATTGCGCTTTTTTATGCCAGAGCCTGGCGGCGCGCTCCGGGCAGGACAAGGGTTTGGCCTACCTGTGCGGTTTGCTGCACAACTTCGGGCTGCTGCTGGTGGGGCACCTGTTTCCTCCTGAATTCCGGGAGCTTAATGCCCTGCGGGAGATCAACCCGGAGGCCAGCCTCCAGTCTCTTGAGCAAGAAGTCTTCGGCCAGAGCGACCGGCAGGACATCCTGGCCGTTGGTCATGGTGCCATCGGTGGCATCCTGCACCGCCTTTGGCAGTTGCCTGAACCGGTGATCAAAGCGGCGGGCATGCATCAACATCAGGGCTATCATGGCGAGCACGAGACGTTCGTGGTCACTGTGCAATTGGCCAATGCCATACTCAAGGAGCAGGGTATCGGTGACGAGTTCAATCGCGACGACATCCCTGCACTGGCGGCCACCCTGGGGCTGGATCTTGTGTCTCTGGATCAGGTCCAGCAGGAAATGACCAAGGTGGCGCCGGACCTGGACATCCTGGCGTCGTCCCTCGCTTCCTGAGGCGTTTCCGGCGCTTTCCCGAGTATGGGTTTTCCCGGGTGGCCCGGGCGTTCACGCCATGATACGGAGGTCGACTTTCTCTGCAGGGGCTGACTTCGTATAATGCGGCGTCCTATGGGGGGCAGGCACGCAGGCAAAGGCGTGGTGCTGATGAGAAGTTGCCGCAAAGGCAAAGGTTTTTGCCGCAGATTTTCAAACATAAAACGACAGATAACAGACAGCGGGAGCACAACGTTATGCGAATCATCATGCTGGGCGCACCAGGCGCCGGGAAGGGGACTCAGGCTCAGTTTATCACTGAGCGTTTCGGCATTCCCCAGATTTCCACCGGCGATATGCTCCGGGCTGCCGTCAAGGCCGAGTCCGAATTGGGCAAACAGGTCAAGGAAGTGATGGCAACCGGCGGTCTGGTTTCTGACGACATCATCATTGCCCTGATTGAAGAGCGCATCCAGCGGCCTGATTGCAAGAACGGTTTCCTGCTCGACGGTTTCCCGCGCACCATTCCCCAGGCGGACGCGCTGAAGAACCAGGGCATCGTCATCGATTACGTGGTTGAAATCTCGGTGGATGACGAGGAAATCGTCAGCCGCCTGTCCGGCCGTCGCGTGCACGAGGGCAGCGGGCGCATCTACCACGTGAAATACGATCCCCCCAGGGTAGAAGGCAAAGACGATGAGACCGGCGAGCCGCTGGTTCAGCGAGAAGACGACAAAGAAGAAACGGTGCGCAAACGCTTGAGTATCTACCACTCCCAGACCGCACCGCTGATCGGTTTCTATCAGGACTGGGCCAGCAAGGCTCCCGCTGATGCGCCGAAATACGTGCGTGTTGAGGGCGTCGGCAGTCTGGACAGCATTCGCGACCAGATTCTGTCCCAGCTCAAGTAATCGCAGGATGCCCCGGTGAATCTACTTGCCCTGGATACATCGTCTTCAGGCTGCTCGGCGGCCTTGCTGACGGATGGCCAACTGACCGAGCGCTTTGAACTGGCGCCGCGGGGCCATACTCGTCTGTTGATGCCGATGGTTCGCGAATTGCTGGCTCAGGCAGGCATGGCGCCCGCAGACCTGGATGCCCTGGCATTCGCCCGGGGTCCTGGGTCTTTTACCGGTCTGCGTATTGCCACCGGGGTGGTTCAGGGAATGGCATGGGGGCTGGACCTTCCGGCCGTGCCGGTCTCGTCCCTTCAGGCGGTGGCACTCAGTGCCATAGAAACCCACGGGCTCTCGGATGGCGATGGTATTGCAGTCGCCTTTGACGCTCGCATGGGAGAGGTTTACATGGGCGTCTACAGTTGTGAAGGGCAACTGCCGGTGGCGCTGGCGGAGGAGCGAGTGTGCCCGCCAGAGGCCGTCACTCTCCCTGAAAGTGGACCGCAACGCTGGGTGGCGGCCGGTTCCGGATGGGCTTTTCGTGAGGCGATGGCCGGAACCGTTGTCGAGCGTCTGGCCCGGGTTGATGAGTCCCTGCTGCCCCGGGCATCGGCGGTGGCGCGCCTGGCCGAACGGGCATTCCTGCGGGGCGAAACCGTCACTGCCGAGCAGGCCCAACCGGTCTACGTCCGTGATGAGGTCTCCTGGCAAAAATTGCCGGGGCGGAAATAGACCACTTTTCATACAGCTTATCATCTCCCATAATGGGGTTCTGTTTTCGCTTGATGGGTGGTAACAACCGATGATGGGTGGCATTAACCCGGCAACGAACGCTCTTCTGCAAACCGGCACCTCCCCGGTTCGCGACCGCAATGATGTGGCCAGAGCCCCGGCGTCGTCGCCCCAGGCACCAGACGCTGCCTCCGTCCGGCGTGACATTGGTGGCGAGCAGCAGGCCCGGAACAATTCGCCAGGCAGCCAATCCACCAGCCGCCTTGAAGACACCGAAAGCCGTCGGATTGATGCTCGCCGGGCAGCCGAAGACGCACGCCTGGAGCGTTTTCGCGCCGATGAACTGCCGTTGCCCGCCTCCCGTGCGCTGAACACCTTCGCCGGTGTTGCGGCTGCGGGGCAGGAATATGAAGGCGGTTCCGTGGTCTCTGGCATCGACATCATGATCTGATGCCCCAACCCTCTATTGTTCCCACCCACGACACAGCATGGGCTGATGGACGGCTTGCTGTTGCCTGCACCGCTTTAGGTGACGCCCATCAGGCCCGTGATCTGGCCAGCCAGCTGAACCTGGCCTGGCTGGGCATGGTCGACCCGAAGCGGGTCGCCGATGCTGACCTGCTGCTGTTGTCTGACCAACAGGGCCTGGCTCTGCAAATGACCGGCAAGGGCGCGCCAGGCCCTGTGCGGGCCGAATTTGTTACTGGAAAAATGGGCTACCGGCGCGAGCACGGGGGCGGTACCGGGCAACTGGTGGCCAGGGCGGTGGGCCTGCAGAAAACTCGCAGGCCACTGTCTGTGCTCGATGCCACGGCCGGGTTGGGACAGGATGCCTTCGTACTGGCGGGCCTTGGCTGCAGCGTGACGCTGCTGGAGCGCAACCCGGTAATTCACTCACTGTTGGCGGATGGTCTGGCGCGGGCGGCGTTGAACACCGACTGCGCGCCGGTGGTGCAGAGAATGACGTTGCTGCCTGGCAGTTCCATCGACTGGCTCGCGCAGGCCGGTCCGGACGCTGTGGATGTGGTCTATCTGGACCCGATGTTTCCCCACCGGGACAAAGCCGCTTTGGTCAAGAAAGAGATGCAGGTGTTCCGGCAGGTGGTGGGGGATGATGACGATTCCGAAGCCTTGCTCGCCGCAGCACTGAATGCCGCGCGCTACCGGGTAGTGGTCAAGCGGCCCCGCAAGGCACCCGAAGTCGCGGGGCCGGAGCCCACCACCCGGGTGGAAGGCAAGAGCAGCCGCTACGACATCTATAGCCTGAGAGCGCTACCCGCCTAGCCCGCTCAGGGTACGCTCAGGCGTCCATCATGGTGACCTGCTGGATGGCTTGTCGTTTCTCGACGCTCAGCACCAGTCGCGCATCTTCCGCCACTTCGTCAAGACCTTCGCCGTAACACAACAGGCCGTGATCGTCGGTGATCAGCACGCCATTGGCCTGCATGTTGGCAATAAAGCTTCGGAACAGAGTCTTGTCGAAGAACTCCGGGGCGTTCAGGCCAAACAGAATGGACATCCGCTCGGCCAGCAGCGTGCTCTGCTCCTCCAGTTCCGCAGCGGTCAGCTTGCCGGAACCGTATTTGCGGAGAATTCCCAGGGTGATGTGGTAGCGCTCCAGGGTCTGGATAATAAACCGTGACAGAATGCGCAGCCGCAGCATGGCCTCCGTGCCCTCCTCGGGGCGGCCGATGCGCTCGTCCTCGAAGGCAAACAGCAGGCCCTGGTCAATCAGCACATCAATCCAGTGATTGATCACAGGCTCGATGTCTTCCCGGGGATACTTCAGGAACAGCTCGGACTGCAGGTAGGGGTACGCAACGCTGATCAGGAACACAATCTTGTCCCGGCGCAGGCTGGCCTTGTTCTCGAACAGGCTGGCAATCAGTGCGGGCAGCGCGAACAGGTGCTGAATGTTGTTCCGGTAGTAAGTCATCAATATGGCGTTGGCGCCTTCCAGGCTGATGATGTCGCCCAGTTTCTGCGGTTGGCGGACGACCAGCCCCATACTTTCACAGTAGGCCAGCCAGTCAGCGCCATGGCCCTCGGGCAGCGTGACCGTGTCTGCGTAAGGGCAGGCCCGGAGCATATTGGCGTAGTGGTTCATCAGGCGCGTGAGCTGGCCTTCGTCCATGGCCAGGCGCTCGGTGCCCAGCAACACGGTGGCGGTCATTCCAATCGGATTCACCGCCACCGAGGCGTTGATGTTGCTGGCTACACGCCGGGACAGCGCATCAACCGCCTGGCTTAGCCAGGGCGGGCGACACTCGGCGTCGTAGGCCTCATCGCGCCAGCTGTCGTGGACCTGATCGAGTATGTCTGACAAGTGAATCGGGTCACCAAAGTTCAGGGCTACACGGCCGAAGGAGTTGGTGAGTTTGCGGGCGGTCTTTGCCAGGCCAAAGACACTCTCTTTCTGCTTTTTCTTGCCGCGGAGTTCACCCAGGTAAGAGCGACCCTCCATCACTTTCTCATAACCGATATACACCGGCACAAACACGATGGGTTTACGGTGGTCCCGCAGGAAGCTGCGCACGGTCATCGACAGCATACCCGGGCGGGGCGGCAGCATACGCCCGGTGCGGGACCGGCCACCCTCAACAAAGTATTCCACCGAGTAGCCCCGGGTGAACATGACGTGCATGTATTCATTGAACACGGTGGCGTACAGCGGGTTGTCGCGGAAGCTGCGGCGCATGAAGAAGGCCCCGCCGCGGCGCAGGATCGGGCCAACAACAGGCATGTTCAGGTTGATGCCGGCGGCAATGTGCGGCGGCATCAGGCCATTCTTGTAGAGCACGTAGGAGAGCAGCAGGTAATCGATGTGCGAACGATGGCAAGGCACATAGACCACCGCGTTGTCCTGGGCCACTTCCTTGGGCACTTCGATGTTGTTGACGGCGATGCCTTTATAGATCCGGTTCCAGAGCCAGGCCAGCACCAGTTCCAGGAACCGGATGGTCACAATCGACATGCTGGCGGCGATTTCATCAGCGTATTTGTAGGCTTTGGCCCGCACTTTTTCTGGCGGGATGTCATCACGGGCCGCAGTCTCGCGGATCGCTTCTTTTACCGCCTGGGTGCGCACCAGACCCTCAACCAGGGTCCGACGGTGTGACAGGTCCGGCCCGAGCACCGCCTGACGAACCCGGCGAAAGTGAGTGCGTAGCAGTCGGGCGAGTTTGCGGCCGGCTTTCTCTTCGTTGCCCCGGTGTTCGTCGATCACCTGCCGCAGCGACAGCGGCTGGTTGAACTGCACATAGGTATTGCGACCGTGCACCAGGATGATCAGGAATTTCTGCAGGCGGCCAGCCACGGACCAGGTGTCTGACAGCAGCAGTTTGACCAGGGATTTCTCTTTATCCGGCGAGCGGCCCCAGAACAGGGACACCGGTACAATCTGCACGTCCTGCTCCGGATGCTCAAGGCCAAAATGCACCAGGTCACTGTATTCGCGGGTGGGCACGGGCCGCTGGCGGCCACCCCGGAACAGTCCGCCAATGCGCTTGTATAAAAAGAAGAAGGAATGGGACGGGCCGTTCTTCACCGGCAGATCGGCCGTGGCCCCGGGCAAACCGGCCCGGATGACTTCCTGTTCCAGCACCAGGCGGCTGGACAGCGAGCTGTACTGAAGCACGTAACAGACCGGCTTTTCCGGATCCAGCCCGAGCGCGTCCGCACGGTTTCCACTGACGTCTGTTCTGACCCACAGGAACAGGATCTTGCGGAAAAGTGACAGGATCAGGCCGCGAATGCCCTGATAAACTCGCATAAAAAGGATACTCCGGTCCTTGAATCAGGCGCCAAGTTTACCGGGTTGGCGCGGGGCCGGAAAGCCATACTCGCATACAGCCGATGGCGGGGAGTGTGGTACATTTCCGGGCAGTGGCGGACTGAACGAAAGGCAAGGCGATGGTCGACAATAACGTACAGTGGATCCCTGGCTGGTCCAACAGAGTGCCGACAGAAGGTGATCTGGTACTGGCTTTCGCCGGCAGCAACCTGCTGCGCTCCGGAGACTGCTGGTTTCTGCGTTGGGGCGGACCGGAAATGGGCGGAAGCCGCCCGGAAGCACTGGCGATGGGCACCTGGGACGGGCGGGATGTGTTTGTGACCGCGCTGCCGGAAACCGGGGTGCCGGGCGTGGAACCCATACTTCTGCGGGATGCACTACTGACCCGGCCGGACGCGCCGGCGGCGCTGCTTAGCACCGCATTCCAGGTCTGGCAGTGGTGGCAGGATCATCGTTTCTGTGGCCGTTGTGGTGAGCGCACCGGACCTCACCCCAGGGAGCGGGCGCGCTGGTGTGATCGCTGCCACATTCCCTGGTACCCCCGCATTGCCCCTTGCATTATTACGGTGATCCGTCGGGACGACCGGTTCCTACTGGCCAGGTCGTCCCGGGTCACCCGCAATTTCTACAGCCTGATTGCCGGGTTTGTTGAGCCGGGAGAAAGCCTTGAGCAGGCCGTTGCCCGTGAGGTGCTGGAGGAAACCGGGCTGACGGTCGGGAACGTGCGTTACTGTGCTTCCCAGCCCTGGCCCTTTCCGCACCAGTTGATGGTGGGTTTTTTTGCCGATTACCATTCGGGCGATCTGTGCCTCCAGGAAGATGAGTTGGCCGACGCCGGCTGGTTTACCCCTGAAGAACACCCGCCCATCCCGCCCGACACTACCATCGCCGGCCGGTTGATTGCCGCCATGAAGGCTGACATCCGCTCTTCCCGCATCGGGCGCGAACGTGACTGAGCGCAAGGCCCGGGTACTGGTGTTTGATTCCGGCGTGGGTGGCCTGAGCGTCGCCCAATGCATCCATGGGGCGCTGCCCGATCTCGATCTGGTTTACCTGGCCGACAACGCCGGTTTTCCCTATGGCAACAAGCCTGAGACCGTCGTGACTGAACGCTGCTGTCTGCTGATTCTTGCGGCCGCCGAGGCGTTTGCCTGTGATGTCATCGTGGTGGCCTGCAACACCGCCAGCACCGTGGCCCTGCCGGCCCTCCGTGCCCGCACGTCCACCCCGGTGGTGGGCGTGGTGCCGGCGGTCAAGCCCGCAGCGGCGGTGTCAGCGAACCGCCGCATTGGTATTCTGGCGACGCCCGCCACCGTGCGGCGGCCGTATCTGGATGAGCTGGTGCGCGATTTTGCCGGCGATTGTAAGGTGATCCGGGTTGGCCATCCGGACCTGGTGAACTGGGCGGAACGCTGTGTGGCCGGAGAGCTTCCGGACCAACAGGCGATGGACGCCGCCGTCTTGCCACTGGCCGAGGCCGGAGTGGACACGGTGGTGCTGGGCTGCACGCACTACCCGCTGCTGCGCCACTGGCTGGAGAGGAGCCTGCCGGCAGTCAGATTCTGGGTGGATTCGGGGCAGGCCATCGCCCGGCGGGTGGCATTTCTGCTCCATCAGACCGTTTCTGACCACAACCCTGACTCTGTGCGGGGTATTACGCCGTCGTCGCCGACGGTGGTCTCCATGGCCCTGTTCTCCGGCCCCGCTCCGGACGGTATCGCAGCCTATATGGCCGCGCTGGGACTGCCGGTCGCCCGGGTGTTGTCGAACTGGAACGGCGATGAGGCCGCTACAGTAACCGGGTCAGTTTGAACATCGCCAGGAACTCCAGTGCCGGAATGGCCCGCCGATGGCAGCAATAGGTTTTGAAGGTATCGCCGCGGAAGCGTGACTTGGTGAATTCGAGGCCTTTGAAGTTATACAGAAAGTTGCACCGCTCGTAGATGCTGTGCATCAGTCCCTTCAACAGTCTGCTCTCCTGAGGCTCGGTTGCCCGGTCGATGGCCAGCGGAATCAGTCCCAGGTCCAGATAAGGCACACCCTCATCGCGGAATACCGCCATGGCATGGGCCATCAGGGTGTAGAAAATGCCCTGGCGGAAATCCGCGTTGGCCCGGGAGATGTTGGGCACGTAGCTGATGATGTCGTTGTTGTGATAAATCGGGTCAAAGTAGATGAACCCGACCGCCTTGCCGTCCTGGTAGGCGTAAAAATGCCGCTCATTTTCCCGGTAATCCATGTCCATGGGCCGGATCAGGAAGCGAATCTCATTGCTCTTGCACTTGCGGGTGCGAATCCAGGCCTCGGAGATTTCCCGGGTGTGGTCATCGCTGAAGCGCTCTTTTACCGTGATGCCGCTCTTTTCCGCCTGGTTCAGCGCGGTACGCAGGATCTGCTTTTTCTTTCCGCTGAGAGACCAGGTGCGCAGGTCGATTCGGGATTCGCTGCCAAACTGGGTGCCGTAAAGCCCGAATCGCGTGTGCAGAAAGTCCACCACCGGTTTGGATACCTGGATATAGCAGGCATTCGGGAA
>DASSWD010000352.1:0-2144 GCA_035705335.1 Marinobacter sp.
ACTGAACAAGTTGTTGGCCATGGCCGCGCTGGCACCAACCGGCTACACGCACTTTGTGGTGGAGCATAATTTTGGCCACCACAAACGGGTGGCGACGCCGGAAGACCCCGCCAGCAGCCGGATGGGCGAGAGCTTCTGGAAATTCCTGCCGCGCACGGTGTTTGGCGGCATGAAGTCGGCGGTGAAAATTGAAAAGGCCCGGCTGGCACGCAAGGGCAAACGCTTCTGGAGCCTGGACAACGAACTGTTGCAGGGCTGGGCCATGAGCGCTGGGTTCTTCGGCGCTACAACGCTGGTGTGCGGACCACGGGCGATTCCGTTCCTGGCGGCACAGGCGGTTTATGGCGCCAGCCTGCTGGAGAGCGTGAATTACATTGAGCATTACGGGCTGCTGCGCCAAAAGGATGAAAGTGGCCATTATGTGCGGACGGAGCCTGAGCACAGCTGGAACAGCAATCATGTGGTGACGAACCTGTTCCTGTACCAGTTGCAGCGGCATTCGGACCACCACGCACACCCGGCCCGGAGTTATCAGGCGTTGCGGCATTTCGAGAAGGCGCCGCAGTTGCCTGGGGGTTATGCGTCTATGCTGATGCCGGCTTATGTACCGAAGTGGTGGTTTGAGGAGATGGATAAGCGGGTGATCGACCACTATGAGGGGGATCTGTCGAAGATTAACTGGGATCCGGATCGGAAGGCGGAGTTGATGGCCCGGTATTCGGATTATGCGGCGAAGGTTGCCTCGGAGGCTGCTGCCCGGAAAGCCCGGACCGAGACTGAAACTGCGGTCGCTTGAGGTTTGGCTTCGGCGGTGGTTTGGGGGTGGCCCTAGCCTGCGGGTTTGGGTGCTGGCTTCGGGTTGGGGCCACCCTTCCGGGAGACGCCGTGAACCCATCCCTGGGGGCTTGAGCGCAGCATCCCTGCTGCGCACACTCCCGGAAGGGGGGCCCCAACCCGGCGCTTTTGACTGTGGAGGAATCGCTGGTAAAAAAATTTTGAAGCTGAAGGTTCAGACTTCTTACCTGGCTACTTCCCTTTAAAAACAGCCTCTCTTCTTTCCAGGAATGACTGGATGCCTTCTTTTACATCCTCGCTGGCCATGACCGGTTGCAGGTCAGGGAACAGGCGTTGTTTTGCTTTCCCCTCACCTTCGGAGACGGCGATCTTTGAGGACTTCAGGCTGCCCTGCACGCCCAGCGGGGCGGCTTTGGCGATTTTCTCTGCGATTTCCAGGGCTTTGTTGAATTGCTCGCCGGGTTCGACCAGTTCCTGAATCAGGCCCCATTGATACGCCTGTTCTGCCGTCCATTCTTCACCGGTGAGCAGGTAGCGCTGGGCGTTGCCCCAGCCGATTTCCCGTTGCAGGCGGATGGTGGCGCCACCGCAGGCGAAGATGCCGCGTTTGACTTCCAGTTGGGCGAAACGGGTGCCTTTGGCTGCCACGCGGATGTCGGTGTTGAGCATCATCTCGACGCCACAGGTGAAGCAGATGCCCTGAGCCGCGAACACCACCGGCTTGGTGAGACCTTGGCCGGTGATGTGGAACGGGTCGAGTTCGCCCTCACCCGGCGCAATCCCTTTGCCGTTGGCGAATACACCGGCCCAGTCGTCCAGTTGCAGGCCGCTGGTGAAGTGGTCGCCTTTGGCGTACAGCACCGCGACCCGCAGCTCCGGGTCGTGCTGAAGCTGGTAATAGGCGGCCGCGATTTCGTGGTACATGGCCCGGTTCATGGCGTTCATTTTTTCCGGGCGGTTCAGTCCGATCAGCAGGATGTGATTTTTCTTATCAACATTTACCAGAGCCATTAAGCATTCCTTTTCTGTTTTTCTGTCGGCTTGTAGCGTGTCCCTGAAAGCGATCCCAGCCGATTGTGCCTACTCCGAAGTCAGAACCATTCAGCCTTCATATTCAGACAGGTATCATCCTGATTCCGCAACAACACCAGGTCCTGGGCTACCGTGGGCAGTTCCCAGTGGAAGAAGTATTGGGCGGCCTGCAGTTTGCCCTGGTAGAAATTGCGCTCGCTGTCGCTGTTGGCCGAGGCCAGCGCTTGGGCGGCGGCGTTGGCCTGGCGCAGCCACATCCAGGCCACGATGATGTGGCCGAACAGGTGCAGGTAGCAACTGGCGTTGGCCAGGGTTTT
>DASSWD010000353.1:0-2665 GCA_035705335.1 Marinobacter sp.
AACACGGCCTCCAGGCCGGTCATGGCAAATTCGTTCAGGGCCTGATTGGCCTGCAACTGCGCGCTGATACGACCGTCCACCGCCAACTGCGGCTGGGCGGTTTCCACCCGGAACTGGATGTTCAGCGGAAAGGCGCTGCCCAGGGTGATGTTGCTGGCGGTGAGCGTGAAATCTTCGAGGGTGACAGACTGGCCGGTGGCGGCGTCGTTGTAGTGCACACTGGCGTTGCGGATTTCCACGTTCTCGACATTGAAGTTCAGGGCTTCACCGCCGCTCGCTTCTGCACCTGTGCTGGTATCGCCCGGCTGTTCCGTGCTGGCGGTTTCTTCTGCCGGAGCCGCTTCGGCGCTGGCCGGTTCAGGCATGATGCGAGTCCAGTTGCCCTCGCCCTGCTGGTTCACCGACAGCCGTGCGTCCAGTCCATCCAGCAGGAAGGTGTTCACCTGCGGCGACATGGCGATCAGCGACCAGAAATCGATCTGGGCGATCAGTTGGTCCAGCGCCACAAAGCGTTCGCCGTCCAGGGTGGCCTCCACCTGGTTGAGTTCCAGGCCAAGGGGAATGAAAGACCAGCCGATATCGCCTTCCAGAATCAGGTCGAGATTGGTCTGCTTCTCGACGGCGGCTTCGATCTGCGGCTTGTAGTCGTTGGGGTTGATCACCGCGACAGCAATGGCGACGGCGGCCACGGCCAGAACGATCAGCGCGATAACGGCATAGATCACATAGCGGACGGCTTTCATGGTGCGATTTCCTTTTCCAATCGGCCGGGCATCAGGCCCGGCCCGAGGGCGAGTAGAACGTTAACCGAATAACCCAAAGGATAACGCAGGGTTAGCAAATTAACAGCGCAGGAATATGACAATGCCGTACTCTTGGGTCAAAATACCAGTCAGATAAAAAGTTCGGGGCTACCCGGCGTGCAAGCACAACGAACAAGCCCCCAGGGCAAACAACGATAAACAGGAGTTGTCTGTGGCCATTACCGTATCAATTGAGCTGAACCGCGATCTGGAACTTCCGGCCAGCTACGATGAGGTCTTCGACCTGCTGGCAGACGTTCCCAGGTCCGCCAGTCACTTCCCGAAAGTCGACAAACTGACGGAGATTGGCGAGAACACCTACCGCTGGGAGATGGAAAAAGTGGGCGTGGACAAGCACGCCATCCAGTCGGTTTACGCCTGCACCTACCACGCCGACAAAGACGCCGGCAAAATCACCTGGAAGCCAGTGAAAGGTGAGGGCAACGGCGTGGTCAGCGGTGCCTGGACCCTGACTCGCAAGAGTGACACCGCCACCGCGGTGCGCTTCCAGACCAGCGCCGAGCTGACAGTACCCCTGCCCAGCCTGCTCAAGCTGGCGATCAGCCCGGTGATCAAGCACGAGTTCAATAGCCTCGTGGACACCTACATGAACAACCTGAAGAAAGCGTTCTGAGCTATCACTGCGATTGAACCGCTTGCGGGACTCCGGCGCGGGAAACAGGTATAATCGGCCTCCGATTTGACACCGAATCAGACAGCCAGCCAGTTTTCACGACGGAGTCTCCATGGCCGAACGCAAGGCTCGGGTAGAACGCAATACCCTCGAAACCCAGATCACCGTTGAGATCAATCTCGACGGCACCGGCAAATCCAGTTTTGACACCGGTGTTCCTTTCCTTGAGCACATGATGGACCAGATCGCCCGGCATGGCCTGGTCGACCTGAACATCGTGTCCAAAGGCGATCTGCACATCGACGACCACCACACCGTGGAAGACATCGGCATCACTCTGGGCCAGGCGTTCAAACAGGCGGTGGGCGACAAGAAAGGCATTCGCCGCTATGGCCATGCCTACGTGCCGCTGGACGAAGCGCTGTCCCGCGTGGTGATCGACCTGTCCGGCCGCCCTGGCCTGAGTATGAACGTGCCCTATACCCGTGGCTCGGTGGGCGGCTTTGATGTCGACCTGTTTGAAGAGTTCTTCCACGGGTTCGTCAACCACTCAATGGTGACCCTGCACATCGACAACCTGAAGGGCAAGAACACGCACCACCAGATCGAAACCGTGTTCAAGGCCTTCGGTCGCGCCCTGCGGATGGCGATCGAAGTGGACGAGCGCATGGCAGACATGACCCCGTCCACCAAGGGCTGTCTGTAACCGATCACCGCAAGGATTTTTCAATTCCATGAAAACCGTCGCCATCATTGACTATGGGATGGGTAACCTGCATTCCGCCCGCAAGGCCGTTGAGCACGTGGCCCCGGGCTGCAGGGTATTGGTCACCGACAATGCAGACACCATCCGCGAGGCGGATCGGGTGATCCTGCCAGGCGTGGGTGCCATTCGCGACTGCATGGCGGAAATGCACCGCCTGGGCGTGGTGGAGCTGGTGCGGGAAGTGTCGCAGGATCGTCCTTTCCTGGGTATTTGCGTGGGTATGCAGGCGCTGATGGCCCGTAGCGAAGAGAACGGTGGCGTGGACGGCATTGGCCTGTTCCCCTCCGAAGTCCGTTATTTCGGTGACCACCTGACCGAGAACGGCCAGCGGTTGAAAGTGCCGCACATGGGCTGGAACCAGGTCTGGCAGAGCCGCAACCACCCCCTCTGGCACAAGATCCCGGACGGCGACCGTTTTTATTTTGTGCACAGCTATTACGCCGAGGCCGACGGCAATGCCGA
>DASSWD010000354.1:0-2342 GCA_035705335.1 Marinobacter sp.
AGGGCCAGACCCGGATTTTCTCGGAATACAACTGAGCCAGGGATTTCTCCTGAAAGCGTGACCTGGGGCCGGCCGGTCAGATCTGACGTCCACGGTCAGAACCGGTATACTCGGCCCCAACACTCACCGCTTACCAGGTTGTTTTCATGCTCAACGCCGACGCCCTCTCCCAGTTGCGCCAGCTGAAGTCCGATATAAAAGAGAACAAGGTGGTCTTCCCCGGCACCGTCAAGGCCACCAACGGGCGGTTCGGCTTCGTGGCACTGGATGCAGGGCGGGATGTGTTCCTGCCGCCTGAAGAAATGCAGAAGGTGCTGCCCGGCGACCGTGTGAACGTTATTGAGCAGGAAGTGGAAAAAGGCAAAACCCAGGGCGTGGTGGACGAACTGCTGGAAACCCGCCTGACCACCTTCGTGGGTCGCTATCTGGTCAAGGGCAAGGGCCATTTCGTGGTGCCGGAAACCCCGGGCATCAACCGCTGGATTTTCATTCCGCCGAAAGAGCGCCTGGGCGCCGAGCCGGACGACTATATCTACTGTGAAATCCACCGCCATCCGTTCAAGGACGGCAAGGGCCAGGCCCGGGTGCTGAGGGTGATCGGCAAAACCGGACAGCCGGGCATTGAACGAGCCTTTACCCTGGCCAACTTCGACCTGGCCGACGCCTGGCCGGAGGCGGTCAGCCAGCAGGCTGAAGCGCTGGACGAAGCCCGCATTAACGCCCTCGGCGAAGGCCGCGAAGACCTGACCGACCAGCCGTTCGTGACCATCGACAGCCCGGGCACCCAGGACATGGACGACGCCCTGATGGCCACCCCCAACGCCACCGGCTGGACCCTGTCCATCGCCATTGCCGACCCTACCGCGGTGATCGAACCGGACAGCCCGGCGGAGCAGGAAGCGTTCAACCGCGCCACCGCCATCTATTTCCCCGGTGAGCCCCTGCCCATGCTGCCGGACACTCTCAGCACCCGGCTGTGCTCGCTAATGCCCGAGCAAACCCGCCTGGCCCTGGTGTGCGACCTGCAGGTGAACAACGACGGCAGCCTGGGTGACTACCGGTTCCGGGAGGCGGTGATCCGCTCCCAGGGCAAACTCAGCTATGAGCTGGTGTCGCACCTGATTGAAGGCCGGGAAGACGACAACATCAAGGCCCTGCCGGATGCCGTTTCCAACAGCCTCGACCAGTTGCACCAGGCCGCCACAGCGCTGCGCAAGTGGCGGGCCGAGCACGCGCTGCTCAGCGTCGACCGCCCCGAATTCCGCCTGCGCCTGGACGAAAACCGACGCATTCGCGCCATCGAGCCGGCGGTGCAGAACGAAGCCCATCGCCTGGTGGAAGAGTGCATGGTCGCCGCCAACCGCTGCGCCGCCGATTTCCTGATCCAGCAGGGCAACGGTCTGTTCATCCAGCACCCGGGCCTGCGGGACGACCGCACCGACAACATTCGCAAACTGCTGGAAAGTTACGCGCCGGCATTAGCCGAGCTGGATGCCGCCAGCGCCGACGGTTTCAAGGCTCTGATGAAGCAGAGCGACGGCGTCGACGCCGAGGTACCGGTGAAATCCATTCTGGCCCGACAGCTGGCCCGGGCCGAGCTGGGCTTTGAAGCCGCCCCTCACCAGGGCATGGGCCTGGCCGCCTACACCACCTTTACCTCACCGCTACGCAAGTTCACCGATTTTTATGTGCACCGGCTGATCAAGGCCGCGCTCTGGCAGGCGCCCATGAAGGCCCTGAACGACTCCCAGTTGGAGGCACTGCAAGCCGCCCAGATGAAGGCCCGCCAGGCGGCCAATGCCCTGGAAACCTGGCTCAAGAGCGACTTCGCTAAAACCCTGCCCAACGAGCCCCAGGATGGCACCATCACCCGCACCGTCCCCGCCGGGTTCTTCGTGCGCCTGGACAGCAACGGCCTGGAAGGCTTTGTCAGCTGCAAGGATCTGGACGGCAAGTACGGCTTTGACCCGATCACCCTGCGCCTCACCCACCACAAAACCGGCCGGATCTTCCAGCTGGATCAGCGGGTGCGTGTGAGCTTCGACAACGTCGACGACGAGCGCCGCCAGATCAACTTCAAACTGGTCTCTGCCGACGAGATCCCGACCGGGACCAGCGAGGGAGCGTGACAAATCGCGCTGATCAGCGCGTCAGCATCTCGGCCAGCTGTTCGTCCTTACGCTGCCACAACGTGCCCAGCCAGTCCTTCATGTTGCGCCGGTGCTCGGCATCGGCGCTGTAATCCCGGCCTTTCAGATGCTCCGGAATGGTCTGGGTATCGATCGCCATTCTGATTTCCGGAACCTGGCCGCAAAGAAACTGCCACAGGGTTGGCGCGCCGT
>DASSWD010000355.1:0-2647 GCA_035705335.1 Marinobacter sp.
GTAAAGGTCTCAATGCCCATGCGGGTGAGGGTGATTTCCAGCAAATCCCGGATGTCCGGTTCATCGTCAACGATCAGCGCGGTGTGTGTTGTCATTCTCTGTCTTCGGTTCCGTGTTAGTGAACTAACGCCCGATGGCCAGCGGTTCCTGATGTGGTGAACCGTTATATCATGCGCCCGGGATGGGCAAACGTAATCCGGAATCGGCATCCGGGCTGTTTGTTATTCACCAGGGCGAGGTGGGCCTGATTAGCCTCGCAAAGCTCACGGGCGAGGTACAGCCCCAGCCCCGTGCCACCTTTATCGGTGGTAAAAAAAGGCTCAAACACCGAGCCACGGTGTTCATCCGCGATGCCCGGTCCAAAATCGCGAACATCAACATAGGCGCGTTCGCCGTCTGCCGTGATGCCCGCCACCAATTCTATCCGGTTTTCCCCGGTTTGCTGCTTGCTGTATCGCAGGCCATTGTCGCACAGGTTAACCATGACCTGCTCGATCTGGCTTTTGTCGAAGCGCGCCCGTGGCAGGTTGGGGGCTATGGTCAGCTCGATCATCGTCGCCGCGCCGTCATTTCTGGTGTGCTGAAAATCGGCCCGGAACTCCTCCAGCCACTGGCCAACGTTGACCAATTCGGTATCGGCGGCCCGCCGTCTGGACAGATCCAGCACGTTTTCGATGATGCCGTTCACCCGCCGGGAGTGGCGGCGGATGATATCGAGCATTTTACGGTCGCCCTGGCCCATCTCGGTGGATTCCTCCATTAACTGAGCCGCGTGGCTGATGGCGCCCAGCGGATTGCGGATTTCATGGGCAATGCCGGCGGTCAGGCGCCCCAAAGACGCCAGTTTCATTTGCTGGGCCTGCTGGGTGACCTTGCTCATGTCTTCAATAAACACCAGAACATGGTCGCCGCGTTCCTCATCCAGTTGGGTGAAGTTGGCCTGCAGCAGGGGCGATGTCGGCGAGGCCTGGAAGGGCTCGATGCGCCAGTTGGGGTGGTTCAGCCAGGTTTCCAGCCCTCTGCGCAGCGGCTTTGGTAACATCCTGAATGGTCGTTCCCGGCCGGTTTCTTCCGCCGGTGCGCCAAACAGAAGCTCCTCTGCGGCAGCGTTCGCCAACCGGATGTGGCCGTAGCGGTCGAGCACCAGAATGCCGGTGCGCATGCGCTGGATGATCTGCTGGTTGATCTGCTCCAGTTCAGCAATGCTGCGGGCGCGGCTGCTGGCCAGGGCTTCACTGCGCATCATGCGTTTGGAAATGCCCTGCAGCAGAAAGGCCGTGGCGAAGTAAAGAATGCCGAGGGAACCTGCCCGTACAATGTCGTCGGCGGATTCGTGGATCGCCAACACGGCCCAGCTGGAAATGCCCAGGGAGCACAGTGCCGCCAATGCGGCGTAAAAGGTGCCCATGCGTGTTGGGGTCAGAATATTGCCGGCCGCGACGGACACCATCACAAGGTTCGCGAGGCCGTTGGTGATGCCCGTGCTGGCCAGCAGTAACCCATGCATCATCAGGATGTCCAGTAGTATGGAAATCGTGATGTGTCGCTGGCGGGGCTGAAAGCCTGCCAGAAGTACCAGTCCGATAAACGCATTCACCGCCAGGTAGCTGATCACGCCGGCCTGATAGTGGCCCTGAGAGCGAAACTGCACGTCGGTGCTCAGCGGATCGATGAACAGCAGGCCCACCAGCAGCAAGCTGATGACAATCCGGTAGTGGTTGTAGATTCGGAACAGGCGCGTTTGCTGGGCGCGGGCCGGGGGACCGAACGGCGAAGGGGGCTTGGCGGGCGTTTCAGGAACTGCGGCCATGGTCAGGTTTGTCTGCCTTTGATCGGGAGAAATCCGGGTGATGCAGGGGTATAATAGCCTTTTCGCGGCAACAAGTTACAGGAGCCAACGATGTCTGCAACCGGTTCACGTCCGGAGTCCGCCCACGGCGCCCGCTCCCTGCGGGTGGTGATGGCCCAGCTGGATTTTCTGGTGGGGGACATCCCCGGCAACACCCAGCGGGTGATGGATGCCGCCCATCGGGCCCACCAGCAGCATCAGGCCGACATCGTGGTGTTTCCGGAGTTGTGCCTGACGGGTTACCCGCCGGAAGACCTGCTGTTACGCCCGAGCCTGGACTTGCGTGTAGCCGATGCCCTGGAAACCTTGAAGCAGGCCGCGCTGGTACCGGTCGTCGTGATCGGGGCACCGTTACGCTCGGGCGGCTTGCTCTACAATACGGCAGTGGTGATCGAGGGTGGGGAAATCTTAGGCACCTACTTCAAGCGTTTCCCGCCGAATTACCAGGTGTTTGATGAAAAGCGCTATTTCGCCGATGGCCAGGACACGCTCGTATTGGAGCTGCGCGGCGTGCGCGTGGGCATTACGGTGTGTGAGGATCTCTGGAAAGATGGCCCGGTCGAAGACGCTGCCAAAGCCGGCGCCCAATTGATTCTGAACCTGAACGCCTCGCCGTTCGACACAGACAAGCAGGACCGCCGGAAAGCCCTGCTGGAGCGCAAGGCCCGGGAGAATCAGGTCAGTATCGTGTATGCCAACCTGATGGGGGGGCAGGACGAACTGGTCTTCGACGGTGGTTCGATGGTTTACGACCACTCAGGCACCCTGGCGATGGAGGCTCCCCAGTTCGAGGAAGGG
>DASSWD010000356.1:0-3331 GCA_035705335.1 Marinobacter sp.
CACGCCAATGCCGCTGAGCCGCTGCTGGATGACCGCATGATGGCGGAACGGGACGGGCGCATGTCTCCTGAGGAGATGGCCGAGCTTCAGGAGTGGATGTCTGGCGAATCCGATGATGAACGCACCGAAGCGGTGGCGGCCATTGGCTCCCGGCTGCTGTCGCTGACACTCTCGAACGACCAGCGTCGTGGCCGCTCCTTTGCCTCAGACCCGGCTGAGCCCGATCACGGCATTGGCCTGCTTAACGAAGGCGCATCGCTGAATCTGCGCTGGAAATTCTGAATCTTCCCGTCTCTCCCGTATTCCCCGTCATTGTCAGTGGCCGCTGCTCGTGTGATCATCCCCGACAACAGGATGAGCTGCACAAAAGGAGCGGTCTATGGCGCAGGAAAACGGGATCTGGTGTCATCAGGCAGAGGCCGCGGTGGATGCGGTCATCAACCGGGTCGGAAAGCGTATCGTTCTGGGTTTACCCCTTGGCCTCGGCAAACCGGTCCGGTTTGTTAATGCCCTGTATCAGCGTGCGCAGCAGGATCCCGAACTTCAACTGCACATTGTGACCGCGTTGTCGCTGCTGGCGCCTGAGGGAAGCTCTTCACTGGAACGACGGTTCATGGAGCCCTTTGCCCGGCGCCTGTATGGGCGTATCCCAGAACTCCAGTACGCGCGGGATGTGTCCCGCAACCGCCTTCCGGCCAACGTGACGGTGTCTGAGTTTTTTTTCAAAGCCGGCAGTTTCCTGCGCAATGAAAGCCAGCAGCGCCATTACGTTTGCACCAACTATACCCATGCGGTGCGAGATCTGATGGCGCTGGGGGTTAACGTGGTGGCGCAGATGATGTCTCCGGGTGAGGCCCACGGCCAGCCCGGCCAGTTCAGTTTCAGCTGCAACCCGGACCTGTCCCTGGACCTGCTGCCGCAGATGCGCGAGCGTGAGGCCAGCGGCCAGTCGGTCGCCATGGTTGCCGAGACCAACCAACACCTGCCGTGGTTTGGCCACCACGCGGCCATCGAGCAGCAGGCGTTCGATGTGGTGCTTTCTGATCCTGACAATGACTACCCCCTGTTTTCCGCGCCGCAGATGGCGGTCAGCCCGGCTGACCACCTGATCGGGTTTTATGCCAGTACCCTGCTCAAAGATGGTGGCACCCTGCAGGTGGGTATTGGCTCTCTGGGTGCGGCGCTGGTTCACAGTGCCATTTTGCGCCACAGGCACAACGACCGCTGGCGGGCCGTGTATGACCATCTGAAGGTCGGCGAGCGCTTTCCTGTCACCAGAGCGCTGGGCGGCATTGAGCCTTTCAAAAAAGGCCTGTATGGCTGCAGCGAGATGATGGTCGACGGCTTCGTTCAGCTGATGCGGGAGGGCATCCTGACCCGGGAGGTATACGACCACGCCCGCCTGCAGGCTTTGATCAACGACGGGCGCATCGCCGGCCAGCCCGGGCTGGAGATGTTGGATACCCTGTTGCAGGAAGGGCTGATTGACTCGCCGCTGCGGGCAAGGGACGTCAAATGGCTGGTTCGTCACGGTATCTTCCATGACCGTGTTGAGTTCAAAGGGGGGCGGTTGCGGCTTTCAGTGGACCGATCCGTGGAGGCCGACCTGGCAAATGCAGAAACCCGGCAGGCTCTTACAGACCAGGCCTTTGGCAATCGGCTGAAGGGCGGCATCATCATGCACGGAGGCTTTTATCTCGGCCCGGAGACCTTCTATCAGCAATTGCGGGAGCTAACTGACGAGCAGCGCGACAAGATCTGCATGACCAGCGTCAACTTCATCAACCACCTTTACGATCACGCCTTTGGCAACCAGAAACTCAAGGTGACCCAGCGGGTGCACGGTCGGTTCGTCAATTCCGCCATGATGCACACCCTCAACGGTGCAGCGGTGTCGGATGGGCTTGCCGATGGCCGGGTGGTCAGTGGCGTTGGCGGCCAGTACAATTTTGTGGCCATGGCACACGAACTGCCCGGGGCGCGCTCAATTCTGTGCCTAAGGTCGAGCCGCATGGAGCAGGGCGAGCCGGTGTCCAACATCGTGTTCAATTATGCCCACTGCACCATTCCCCGACATCTGCGGGACCTGGTGATTACTGAGTACGGCATTGCGGATCTGCGCGGCCAACCGGATGAGGAGGTGTACCTGCGCCTTATCCGGATTGCCGATGCCCGTTTTCAGCCGGGGTTGCTACGCCAGGCCCAGAAGGCCGGAAAAGTGCGAAGTGATTTCCGCTTGCCGGCCGAGTGGCAGGGCAACACGCCGGCAGCGGTTCAAGCCGCATTGTCGGTCGGCGGTGATTTCCCGCCGTTCCCGTTTGGTCGGGATTTCACCGAGGAGGAACTGAAACTGGGCAAGGCCCTGAAGTTCCTGAAAGCGGCAACCGGGACCACCCGTGGTAAACTGTCGACCGTTCTGAAGGCCATCCGCACCGACACCTCGGCCCCCCAGCACGAACCGTTGCTGGAACGGATGGGGCTTCGCAAGCCCGATGGCCTGCGCGACAGACTGGACCAGAAACTGGTGCTGTATGGCCTGCGCCAACTTGAAATGTCTCAAACACAGGATACCCAGGATTCCGATGCAAGCTGACAACGCCCAGGCGCCCGCCGAAGTCTTTACTGTCCACTATGTACTCAAGAACCGCGTGGGCGAACTGGTGGACACCTCCGAAGGCGGCGAGCCGCTGCATTTCCTGTACGGCAGCCCGGAGGTGATCGAGGGCATCCAGAAAGCCGTTAAAGACCGGCAGGTCGGAGACTGCCTGGAAGTGACCGTGCCACCGGAAATGGCCTACGGCGAATATCGGGATGACCTGGTGCGCAAGGTACCGCGTACGCTGTTTGAAGGGGTTGAGAAACTGGCAGTCGGTATGACCTTTCAGACCAACTCCGGCGACCACGCCCAGGTAGTCAAGGTGGTGGCCATTGATGGCAACCTGATCAAGGTCGACGCCAATCACCCGCTGGCTGGCTTCACCCTGTACTTTGACCTTGAGATTGTCGGACGTCGGGATGCGACACCGGATGAGATTGCCCAGGGTCGCCCGCTGTTCTGAGGCGGGTTTTGGCAAAACCGGCGTCAAAATCCCCCTGGTGAATCCGTTTGAGGCCGGCGCTGATGGTGTTGTGTAGCCCGGTCATCTGGTCACCCGTTGATTCGTCTCTGTTCAGGGTCACCGGCTCATGGAATATCACCACCACCTGCATCGGTGGTTGCTTCAGTAGCCGGATCAGATGGGTTTGAAAGGCGTCATCGCCGATGAACGGGGCGATGGGGTCGGGCCGTTGGTGGCGCCGGTAGCCGATGGTGACCGGCTGCACCGGAACG
>DASSWD010000357.1:0-8080 GCA_035705335.1 Marinobacter sp.
TTCGACCGTCAGGTCGTTCTGGCGCACGTAATCAATGATGGCGTTGGCCGAGCGCACATCGGTCCGACCGGCGGCGTAATCAAAGTCCAGCACCGAATCCACAATGGCGCAGGCGTGACTGCCCGGGTCACGAACCACGTAGCTGAAGGTGTTGGTCGGCTCATCGAAGAACGGTTGAACGATGGGGCATTGCATATTCTCACCTCGGCCCGGGGCCTTAAAAGATTTTTGGCATAAGGTTATACCAAAAGTGAATATGCGACCAAATACCGTTGTTTTATATCCGCGATAACCCGGACCCATCCACAAAGCAGTCCCGGCCACCCTGCTTAGCGAGGTACAACCGGTGGTCAGCCAGATCAATCAGGGCGGCCGGCGACACCGGGCGGTCGTTCACCTCGGCCACGCCCACCACGCCGGCGCTGGCTGTCACCAGGACCTGTTTGCCGCCGTACACGAAAGGTTCGCCACGTACCGCCAGCAGAACACGCTCAACCAGCGCACTGACATCGGCGCGGCCGGTCGATGAGAACACCACCAGAAACTCCTCGCCCCCGAACCGGGACACCACATCGGTAGAGCGGGTGTGTTCCGCCAGCAACTCGGCAAAACGCTGCAACACCATGTCGCCACCCAGGTGCCCGAGGGAATCGTTAATGGTCTTGAAATGGTCAATATCAAACATCGCCACCGCAAAACGTTCGCCCTGGCGCTGGCTCTGGGCCAGCAACTCTTCCAGCCGGGGCATCAGATAACGACGGTTATGCAGGCCGGTCAGCGGGTCGCGAATCGACTGGCCCAGCAACTCCTCTTCCAACCGGTGCCGGTCCAGGGCGCCTGACAACAGGCCGGATACGATGATCAACAAATCGGCCTGGTCCTTGCGCCAGGGTCGGCGGCTCAGAGAGTCCATCCCGAAAAAGCCGGTTACCTTGCCCCGTATGCGCACCGGCACACAGAACATGGACGACACGCCCTGTGACTGCAGCAGCTCTTTTTCCGGCGCCGCGTCGCTCGGCAAAGCCGCCACATCTTCGATGTAGATCACCCGGTTGTCGTTAACCATCGCCTGGATTTGCCGGTGCCACCAGGCAAAATCCCCGATCGGGACCGCCTGCTGGGTCGACATCACCGCCTCAACCCCTTCGGCACACCATTCGTGGGTGTTGGTCATTTCCCAATAATCGTCAGAAAAACTGTAAAGGTAGGCGCGGTCCACCCCAAAAAATTCGCCAATCTGGGCCAGTAGTTCATCAATACATTCATCAATGGTGCCGAAGCCCAGGTTGATGAACTCGGTAGACAGCCGGGCGATCAGTTTCTGGAAACCCGCCTGGAAAGAGAATTCGGCCTCGCTCTCGCGCAGGGATTCTTCCAGTACTTTGTAGTGCTGAATGCTGTTGAACTGCCCAAACCAGAGCGTGCTGCCGTCGGCCTGGCGCTCCGGGTGGGAATGGGCCTCAAACCACTCGTATTGCCCATTGTGCAATCGCAGCCGGGCGCGGTAGCACCAGGGCTCCAGCGTGGCTTCGGAAGCTGCAATGCTGTCGGCAATATCCACCGCGTCATCCGGATGGATGATGGAAAACACCGCATCGGCGCTCTCACTCAGGCGCGCCGGGTCAACCCCGAACAACAGGCGTACCTGCTGGCTGACAAACGGATACCGGTGCGATCGGCCATCGGCACTTCGCCAATAGGTGAAAAGAACCCCTGGCACGCCAGAGGCCAGCTTCTCAAAGAAATCCACTGGCAGGGCGCCGGCGGATGTGGCTGCGGGTTGTGTTGCCGTCACGGCAGTCTCCGGGCGGGGTTGGCTTGGTCACCCCTGTGCATTTCATTTTAGTACAATTCATTCCGGGCATGATTCATGGCGCTGAGTACCGACGTCAGACATGCCATGAGTAACTCACAACAGCCCGAGATACGCCTCGTACTCCACATCCGTAATCCGCTCGCTGAGCAGTCGTTTTTCCTGGCGCTTGGCGGCGCTGTAAACCCGCTGAAACTCTTCGCCGAGGTACTCTCTCAAAATCGCGCTGTTGGCAAACGCGTTGGTGGCGTCTTCCCAGGTATTGGGCAACACCCACGCGTCGTCGCTTTCCGCGTAGGCATCGCCTTCAATCGGTGGCACCGGCTCCAGGCTGTTCTCGATGCCGTGCAGCGCGCCTGCCAGAACCGAGGCCAGCACCAGATAGGGGTTGGCGTCGGCACCGGCCACCCGATGCTCGATACGGCGCGCGGCGCAGGGGCTCTCCGGTATCCGAAGGGCGACGGTTCGGTTTTCATAGCCCCAATTGGCGCGGGTCGGCGCGTGGGCGCCCGGCATGAAGCGCCGATAAGAATTCAGGTTGGGCGCCAGGGTCAGCATGGTGTCGGGCAGGGTGTGCATCATGCCGGCAACGGCCTGTTTCATCAGCTTGCTGCCCTCTTCAGTGCCGTCGTCAAACACATTGTTGCCGGCCGCATCCAGCAGGCTGAAGTGAACGTGGAACCCGTTACCGCTGTATTCCGCGTAGGGTTTGGCCATGAATGTTGCGCCGTAGCCATGCCGACGAGACACGCCCCGAACCAACCGCTTGAACAGAATCGCCTGGTCACCGGCCAGCAGGGGGTCGTTAACATGGTTCAGATTGATCTCAAACTGGCCGGGGCCCATTTCCGCGATGATGGTGTCGGCGTCGATACCCTGGGCCTCGCAGGCTTTGCGAATGTCTGAGAAAAAGGCGTCAAAGCCGTCCATTTCCTCGACCGCGTATCCTTCTGTGTTCGCAAGCCGGCGCCCCTGCCCATTGGCAAGTACAGGCGGCTTCGGGCGCTGGGTGGTTTCAGACTTGCCATCCATGAGATAGAACTCGAGTTCCGTGGCCATCACCGGGCGCAAGCCATGAACCTCAAAGCGATCCACCACCCGCTTGAGCACCTGCCGGGGGTCGGCCTGGAAAGCGGACCCATCGGCGTTGAACATCATGGCAAGAATCTGGTTACGGGGAATGTCGGACCAGGGCACCGGCAGCGGGGTTTGCGACACCGGCAGGCAGACACCATCGCTGTCTCCGGTTTCGAAGACCAAGCCGTTATCCAGCACGTCGGCGCCCCAGAAATCGAAACCCACCACGGAACGGGGCAACTTGATGCCCTCGCGCATCACTTTTTCCAGAACGCCCGCCGGCATTCGCTTACCGCGCAAATTGCCGTTCAGGTCGGTGATAAAGAAATCAAATTCAATATTCTTGCTGACGGTCATACATGTCTCTCTGGAACCCGGCCAGTCAGGTGAGGCCAGGATTGATGTTGGCACCGTTTGCCGCGATGATGGCTCCCGAAATAGCCCTGTGGCCGCGCAGAAACAGCCTGGAACAGATCGGACTGCCCACGCCTATGCGAGAACGAATCAGCCGTATCAATACCAACGACAGCTGGCAAAAAAATGTCGCTGTGCTCATTGAACACCAACGCCTGAAAAGCTTTCCCAGGGTACTGGAAGCATTTCTCTCGGCCCTGTGTTCGTTCGATACCTTTATCATGTTGGCATACAAGTCAGAATTGCGCCCGATCCTCCTGCACCCCACCACACCGGAACAGCAGAGCGACACCCTTCGGCTCTACCTTCATCATGCCTACGTGATCGACCCACTGTTTCATGCGATCCGGTCCGGCATGGCACCGGGCGTGGTTCGGCTTGCTGTCATCATGCCTGACTCGTTCAAAGAGACAGAATACTTTCAGACCTGCTACCAGGATTTCGGCCTGGTGGATGAGATCAATCTGATCATCCGGCTGGATGACGAGGTCACCTGCACGCTGACCCTCGGGCGCAAAGCGGCGCTGGACAGCATTTCTCGCAGCGAACTGAACGCGCTGAACGATTTTTACCCGATTCTGAGCGCTCTGGTTCGCCAGTTCTGGTTATCCCAGTCCAAGGAGTATCTGCAGTACGGGCGTTCCCACGGCCCCATGGAGCGGGCCCTGAGTTCCTTTGCCAGCGGCGTACTGACCCAGCGTGAGCGGGAGATCACCGACCTGATCCTGCGGGGCTATTCCTCCCAGGCCATCGCCGATCGGCTTAAAATCAGTGTGGGAACCGTGAAAGTGCACCGGAAAAACATTCACAACCGGCTGAACACCTCCACCCAGGCCGACCTTTTTACCCAGTTCATCAACCACCTGAACAGCCTGGACGACGCCTAGAGGCTGATCCAGACCGTTTTGAGATCGGTGTACTTTTCAATCGAGTGTAGCGATTTGTCGCGGCCGTTACCCGAGGCCTTCATGCCACCGAACGGCATGGTGGAGTCGCCACCGCCCCATCCGTTCACCCAGACCATGCCACTCTTGATCTGCTTGCTCACCCGGTGCGCCCGCGACAGATTGTCGGTCCAGACCGACGCCCCCAGACCATACCGGCTGTCGTTGGCCAGCTCGATGGCCTCGGCTTCGTCGTCGAACTCACCCACCGCAAGCACCGGCCCGAAAATCTCCTCCTGAACAAAACGCATAGAGTTTCGCGCACCGTCGATGATCGTGGGTGTGACGTAAAAGCCATGACCCGGGACGTAGTCCGGTACACAACCGGTCAGCACCCTGGCGCCATCGTCGATGGCAGATCGAATGTACCCGGCCACCGTTTCAAGCTGGGCTTTATCAACCAGTGCCCCCATGCGGGTGTCGGGATCCAGAGGGTCGCCCCCCTGGTAACCTGATGCCGCCTCCAGCAACGCGCTCAGGAAACGGTCCTTGATGGACCGGTGCAGGTACAGTCGGGAGCACGCAATGCAGACCTCACCCTGGTTCGAGAAAATCGCGGCGGCCGCCGCCTCTGCCGCCTTGTTGATATCCCCACAGTCGTCAAAAACCACCATGGGGGATTTCCCGCCAGCCTCGAGCCACACTCGCTTCAGATTCGACTGGCCCGCATACTCCATCAGCAGGCCACCCACGCGGCTGGAACCCGTGAAAGCCAGCACATCTACACCATGGTGCAGCGCCAGCGCCTTCCCGGCGGTGTGGCCAAAGCCCGGCAACACGTTCAGCACCCCATGCGGCAGGCCGGCTTCGGTCGCCAGCTCTGCCAGGCGCAACGCGCTGAGGGGGGCTTTTTCAGACGGCTTGAGAATGACCGAGTTGCCCGCCGCCAGGGCCGGCGCCAGCTTCCAGACCGCCATCATCAACGGGTAATTCCAGGGCGTAATGGCCGCCACAACCCCAACAGGCTCATGGCTGATCAAACCCAGTGTGTCACCGCCGGTGGGCGCGATTTCACCGAAGATCTTATCAATGGCCTCCGCCGTCCAACGCATACAATCAATGGAATCGGGCAGGTCGATGTTCACCATCTCAGAAATGGATTTGCCCATGTCCAGGGTATCGGTCACCGCCAATTCGTCCTGATGCAGTGCCATCAAATCGGCCAAACGCAAAAGCACACCCTTTCGCACTTTGGGTGGCTGCTTTGACCACACGCCAGACTCAAAAGCGCTGCGGGCCGAGGCCACCGCCAGGTCAACATCCGCCTGGTCGCAACTGGCCACGTGGGTGAGCGTGTGTTCCGTGGCCGGATTCACAGACGCGAAGGTTTCGCCGGACACCGCCGGCTGGAAGCGGCCGCCAATGTATACCTGATTCCGGAAGGTGACGGACTTGCTCAGTGCCTGCCACTCGGCTTTGGTCTTCATGGCGCGCTCCGTGAATGCAAATGGGTTGAGTCTCAAGGCTAGCCTGATACCGCTGAATGGGCCATATCCCCCGGGGGGTACACCAAACCAAGAATGTGACTGTTTCAGTCCTGTTTTCGCCTTGTCGCCTAAAATATACCCTGGGGGGTATATAGGCCGTCTCTCCGAACTCGTAATGTACGACCTATAACCCAAGCCATTTCGGGAGCGACATCGTGCCAACACTGACACACCCTGCGTCTTACTACGCTGCGTCTGCCAACGACACCCGGGTACGCCCCGTGCTGCAGGACCATCTCAAAACCGATGTCTGTATTATTGGCGCCGGTTACACCGGCCTGTCGACTGCCCTCCACCTCGCCGAAGCCGGCTACAAAGTCACCGTTCTGGAAACGAGCAGGATCGGCTTCGGCGCGTCTGGCCGTAACGGTGGCCAGATCGTGAACAGCTACAGCCGCGACATGGATTTTATCGAAAAGCATTACGGTGCCGAGGTTGGCCAGCACATGGGGCAGATGGCCTTTGAGGGGGGCCGTATCCTGCGCCGCTTCGTTCGCGACTACAACATTCAGTGTGACCTCAAGGAGGGTGGCATCTTTGCCGCCTGCAACGCCCGCCAGTTCGACGAACTGCATGAGAAGAAAGCGCTCTGGGAAGCCCATGGCCATCAGGGCCTGGACCTACTGGACCGCGAAACAACCCGGGAACACATCGGTTCAGACCGCTACACCGGGGCCCTGATTGACCACACCGGCGGCCACTTCCACCCGTTGAATCTGGTACTGGGGGAGGCTGCCGCTGTCGAATCTCTCGGTGGCACCATCTACGAAGGCACGCCCGCGCTCAGCATAAAAGAAGGTACGGTGGCGGTAGTTGAAACTGAGCACGGCAGCGTAACCGCAGACTTCGTGTTGGTTGCAGGTAATGCGTACCTGAACGGCCTGTTACCGAAACTCGAATCCAAGGCCATTCCCTGTGGCACCCAGGTGATTGCCACGGAACCCCTCGCCGAGAACGTGCAGAAACGCCTGCTGCCCAAAGACAACTGCGTGGAAGACTGCAACTACCTGCTGGATTACTACCGCCTGTCTGGCGATGGCCGCCTGATCTACGGCGGCGGTGTCACTTACGGCGCTCGTGAGCCCGCCAGGATAGAGTCGCTGATTGTGCCCAACATGCTCAAAACCTTCCCGGAGCTGCGAGGCACCAAGGTCGCGTTCGCCTGGACCGGCAACTTTCTGCTCACCCTGATGCGCCTGCCACAGTTCGGGCGCATCGGCAGCAACGTTTACTACGCCCAGGGCTACAGCGGCCACGGCGTGACCTGCTCGCACCTGGCGGGAAAAGTGATCAGTGACGCGATGCGCGGCCAGGCGGAGCGGTTTGATGTATTCGCTAGCCTGCCCCAGCCCCCCTTCCCGGGCGGGCGACTGTTCCGGGTTCCGTTCACCGCCATGGGCGCCTGGTACTTCAACCTGCGGGACAAGCTGGGCGTCTGAAGTGCTTCAGCGGGAGCCGGTTATATCGAACAACGTTAGCGCCCGCCATCACCGGTGACAGAACCGCGGCGAAGCGGAGGTTTTGGCATCCGGTGCATAACCTGGTTACACCTCACTTTGATCAGTGAAGCTGATTGAAAACTTCCGGGTGTTGCTCAGCAATGCGCAGAAGCGCAACCGCAGGCCCCTGAGGCTCTCGCCGACCCTGTTCCCAATCCTGAAGGGTTCGCACACTCACGCCCATAAGCCCGGCAAATGCTGACTGCGACATGTTCAACTTCCGCCTGATCACTTTAGGCGGTGAGGGCTCTGATAGCTCGTGGGTTCGTAGAGCCAATTTGCCCTTCTTGAACTGCTTGATTTCATTGATGCCATCAAGAATCTCTGCCCCAAGGTTTCTGTCACCCATTTTTGATTGCCTCCGCTATCTGCTTGAGCGTATGGCCAGGAATGCTGGCGCGCTCTGATTTACTGTACAGCGTGAGCATCCATATCTCGTGGTCAGACTTCTTCCAGTAATAAATTGCTCTGATGCCACCGCTCTTTCCAGAACCCGCTGGTGCCCATCGAACCTTGCGAACACCACCCGATCCCTTGATCAAATCTCCCGCATCCGGCTTCTGCAAAAGGTAGGTTTGAAGCCCACGGTATTCCTCATCCGTGAGGTAGTTCGGCAATAGCTTGGTGAACGTTGAGGTTTCGATGAACAGCATTGACAAAATATACGGCTTTGCCGTACGAGCGTCAAGGCAAGATCAGTGAGGTGTAACGAATGATATGGACTCCCCCTGCTCCCACGGCATCTATGTGCCACATTGAAGGTGTCTGACATCTTCAATCAAAAGCAGGAGGGGTCACCATGAATGTTACAACCATTGGCATCGATCTGGCGAAAACTGTGTTCAG
>DASSWD010000358.1:0-3961 GCA_035705335.1 Marinobacter sp.
TGAACCCCGGCGCCTGGCGGCACGGTCTGCCGCCCGTTTCATGGCGCGCCAACTGGGCGAACAAGCGGGCCAGACCGTCGGCTACCGCACCCGCCTGGACACCAAAGTGTCCGGTGCCACCCGTATTGAAGTAGTCACCGAGGGCATCCTCACCCGTTTGATCCAGAACGACCCGGCGCTGGAAGATTACGCCGCCGTGGTGTTTGATGAGTTTCACGAGCGCTCCCTGCAGGCCGACCTGGGCCTGGCGCTGATGCGTGAAAGCCAGCAAGCCCTGCGCCCGGAACTGCGGATTGTGGTGATGTCCGCCACCTTGGACACCGCCCCCATTGCCCGACTACTGGGCCACGTGCCGGTGCTCACCAGCGAGGGCCGGGCGTTCCCGGTCGAGGTGGTCTATCGTCCGCCCGCGCGGAACGCCCGTTTGCCCGAGCATACGGCGACCGTGATTCAGGAGGTATTGCATGCCGAGACCGGCTCGGTGCTGGTGTTTCTGCCCGGGGCCGGTGAAATCCGGCGAGTCGCGCAGTTGCTGCAGGGCGCTTTGCCGGCAAGGGTTCACCTGGCACCTCTCTACGGCAACCTGAAACCCGACGAACAGGACCGGGCGATTGCCCCGGCGCCGGACGATGAGCGCAAGGTGGTGCTGGCCACCGCCATTGCCGAAACCAGCCTGACCATCGAAGGCATCCGGGTAGTGATCGACGCTGGCCAGCAGCGCCGGGCGGTGTTTGATCCCAACAGCGGCATGACCCGGCTGGTGACCGGCCGGGTGTCGAAAGCCTCGGCAGAACAGCGCAAGGGCCGGGCCGGGCGCCTGGAGCCAGGGGTGTGCTACCGCCTGTGGAGCGAATCCGACCAGTTCGGGCTGGCGGATTACACTCCGCCGGAGATTCTGGAAGCCGACCTGGCACCGCTGGTGCTGGAACTGGCCCAGTGGGGCGCCCGGTCGCCGGAGCAGGTGGCCTGGATTGACCCACCGCCAACGGCCCACTGGCAGCAGGCGGTGGCCTTGCTGCAGTGGCTGGACCTGCTGGATGACGAAGGAGCCATCACCGACCACGGCAAAACCGCCCGGGGGTTGGGCCTGCACCCGCGGCTGGCGCACATGGTCATTCGCGGGCGGGCCATGGGCCTGGGCCCACTGGCGGCGGAACTGGCGGCGCTGCTGGAAGACCGGGATCTGCTGGGCCCGGGCGCCGGTGCCGATCTGCACGAGCGCGTGCGGGTATTGCGCGGCGAACAGAGTCCGCGCGGGCTGGACCCGGCCCGGCGGAAAGCGGTTCAGCAGGCAGCCCGGCGGCTCTGTGACGGGCCCCTGATCAACGCTCCGTCAAACGCCACGGACCTCGGCCGGTTATTGGCCCAGGCCTATCCGGACCGCATCGCCCGTCGGCGGCCGGGCCAGGCGCCCCGGTACCAGCTCAGTAACGGCAAAGGTGCGGTGCTGCGCGACGATGACCCCCTGGCCCGTCAGGACTGGCTGGTGGCGGCGGATCTGGATGGCAAGGCGCGGGAGGCCACCATCTATCTGGCGGCGCCGGTCAACCTTGCGGATCTGGAACAGGATCTGGCGGGCCATATCGAGGAAACCGAGGAAGCCCTGTGGGACGAAAGGCGCGGCACCGTGATCGCCCGCCACGTGCGCCGGCTGGGGGCGCTGGTTCTGGCCGAGAAACCCCTTCAACAGGTGGCGCCGGAGCTGGTTCAGCAAGGCCTGCTGGATGCGGTGCGCCGCAAAGGCCTCGAAAGCCTGAACTGGAGCGACGCCGCCCGGCAGTGGCAGGCGCGGGTGCAGATGCTGGCGAACCGATTCCCGGACCAGTGGCCCGAGGTGAGCGATAGCGCCCTGATGGCGCATCTGGACACCTGGCTGGCGCCGTTCATGGCTGGCCGGCAGCGCTGGTCTGATCTGGCGCGGCTGGACCTGATACCCGCACTGAACAGCCTGCTGGATTATCCGCAGCAGCAACAGCTGGAGGCACTGGCACCCCGGGCCCTCACCATTCCCACCGGGCAGACGGTCACGCTGGATTACACCGCCGACAATGGCCCGGTACTGGCGGCCAAGTTGCAGGCCCTGTTCGGCTGGACCGAGACGCCGACAGTGGCGGCAGGCCGGGTGCCCGTGGTCATCCACCTGCTCTCGCCGGCCCACCGCCCGCTGGCGGTCACCGCCGATCTGGCCAGTTTCTGGCGCAACGTCTATCCCGACGTCCGCAAGGAACTGCGGGGCCGTTATCCCAAGCATCCCTGGCCGGAAGACCCGCTCACGGCGCCCGCCCAGCAAGGCACCAAAAAACGCCCGAACCCCTGATGACGGTGTTTCCGGACTATGTACAAATAGCGCTTGCCTGAATTCCGGCGCTGATTAAAATGCCGGCTATTCCTTCACCGTGCGACCATCTCCATGCGCTTTGTGTCGTTCAATATTTTCCGAACCCTGGGCTTTCCGGACACCACCGTGCTCAAGCCGGAGCACTTCCTGCGTCACAAGGAACTGCTGCGGGAAACCGATTGGGTGCTGTTCCCGGAGTACTGGCAGATCAATGCCCTGGTGCATGGTCTCAAATGCCGGGTGTTCCCGAGTCTGGCCAGCTACTACATTGGTCATGACAAGGTGGAAATGACCCGCGCCTTCCAGACCGTCGCCCCCGAGCACACGCCCTGGACCCTGATTGAAGCCAACGGCCCGCAGGAGCGGGCGCAGATCTGGGACACCATGCCGCTGCCGTTTGTCGCCAAGCTGCCGAAAGCCAGTATGGGGGAGGGGGTGTGGCTGATCGAGACCCGCGCCGACTGGCAGGCTTACTGTGAACGTACCGATGTGCTTTATGTGCAGGAATACCTGCCCATCGACCGTGACGTGCGGGTGGTTGTGGTGGGTGACCGGGTGCTCACCGCCTACTGGCGCACCCAGGCGGAACAGGGTTTCTACAACAACGTTGCCAGGGGCGGGCAGATCGACAACAGCCCGGTGCCGGCCGCCGCCACGGAACTGGCCCTGCGCCTGGCTCGGGCGCTTGAGGTGGACCACGCCGGTTTCGATATCGCTCTGGTGGACGGCTACCCCTACGTGTTCGAGTTCAACCGCCTGTTCGGCAATCAGGGCCTGGGCCAGGGCAGCGATCTGAAAGAGGCCATCCTGGACTATCTGCATCGCCAGAGTAAGCCCCAGAACCCGGACGGCCCCACCGATCCGACCCCGCTGTGGCCGGTGGCGGTCTAGCCGGACGGTCGATGAAATAACGCGCGGGCGGTGCCGTTTTCGGAACCGCGGTTATGGGTATAACTGCGCATTTGCGGTGATCTGAAAAAGACTCGATGATCGCGAACATTCATGGGTATCACAGCCCGGCTGTGCTACCCTTTTTTTATGTCCGTTTACCCTGTGGAGGGCCACACCACCCATGTTTCAGATGCCAAACGCCGATATCAACGACTACTACAGCCCCGAGACCTTCAAGCGGATCAAGGATTTTGCTGAAGGCAAGGAAACCCCGTTTGTGGTGATCGACACCCAGACCATCGACCGCCAGTACGAAGAGCTGGTGGAAGGGTTCCCGTATGCCAAGGTGTACTACGCGGTGAAGGCCAACCCGGCGCCGCAGATCCTGACCATGCTGCGGGACAAGGGTGCCAGTTTTGATATCGCGTCGGTATACGAGCTGGACAAGGTGATGAGCCTGGGCGTCAGCGGTGACCGCATCAGCTATGGCAACACCATCAAGAAGGCCCGCGACATCCGCACCTTCTACGAGAAAGGCGTTCGCATGTACGCCACCGACTCCGAAGCTGATCTGCGCAACATCGCCAAGGCCGCGCCGGGCTCCAAGGTGTACGTTCGCATCCTGACCGAAGGCACCCTGACCGCAGACTGGCCGCTGTCCCGCAAGTTCGGCTGCCAGACCGACATGGCCATGGACCTGCTGATCCTCGCCCGCGACCTGGGCCTGGTGCC
>DASSWD010000359.1:0-5399 GCA_035705335.1 Marinobacter sp.
CCTGGCCGATGCCTCCGAACACCAGGCCCAGGAAATCGCCGGCGCCTCCGCGGCGGTGAACGAAATGGCCGTGTCCATCGACCAGGTCTCCTCGAACGCCGCCGAATCCTCCGCGGTTGCGGAGCGGTCGGTTGCGATCGCCAAGAAAGGCGCGGAAGTGGTGCAGAACACCATCCGCGGCATGGACAACATTCGTGAACAGATCCAGGAAACCTCCAAACGGATCAAGCGACTGGGTGAATCCTCCCAGGAAATCGGTGATATCGTATCGTTGATCAACGACATCGCCGACCAGACCAACATCCTGTCTCTGAATGCGGCAATCCAGGCCTCCATGGCCGGTGACGCGGGCCGGGGCTTCGCGGTGGTTGCGGACGAAGTTCAGCGACTGGCGGAACGTTCTTCTGCGGCAACCAAACAGATTGAAGCGCTGGTTAAGACGATCCAGTCGGATACCAACGAAGCGGTTATCTCCATGGAGCACACCACCGCCGAGGTGGTCCGGGGTGCCCGACTGGCCCAGGACGCGGGTATCGCGCTCGAGGAAATCGAGAACGTATCCATGTCTCTGGCGGAGTTGATCCAGAACATCTCCAACGCCGCACGCCAGCAGTCGTCGTCGGCGGCGCACATCTCCAACACCATGAACGTTATCCAGGAAATCACCTCCCAGACCTCTTCCGGTACCAATGCCACCGCGAAGTCGATCGGGAACCTGGCCGAAATGGCCTCCGAACTGCGGTCCTCCGTAGCCGGCTTTACCCTGCCGGAAGAGGAAATGGCCGACCAGGAAGAAGAGGAAGACAGCGACGTCCCGGTGATCAGCTGATCACCGGTCGGGGGCTGATGGCAGTTTATGGCGCAACCGCATAATCACCTGTCACCCGCCGATGGCATCTGGTCGCTGCGCCGACTCCCGGATATGGACGAGGCACAGTTCAGTCAGTGGAAGACGTTGCTGGAACATCGTACCGGGATAACGCTGACCCTCGAGCGGCGTTCCTTTCTGGAAACCAACCTGGGCATCCGGATGCGGGAAATTGGCTGCGGCAGCTTCCAGGCGTATTACGAGCAGATCGTATCCGGCCCGGACGCCGTCCGGGAATGGGCCACCCTGGTGGACCGGTTGACGGTTCAGGAAACGCGGTTCTTCCGGGACCCGGACGCCTTTCGACTGGTGGCGGATTACGTGCTGACCCGGCCCCGGGAACCGTTTCGCAAGCGCGCGCTCGAGGCTTGGAGTGTAGGGTGCTCAACCGGCGAGGAACCTTACACCCTGGCCATGGTTCTGAACGAGTGCATGGAAAAGCTCAACCTGGCGCCCCTGTTCGGTGTGACGGGCTCGGACATCAGCCAGCCTGCCATCGAAAAAGCCCACCAGGGCCGCTTTAGCGCCCGCAAACTGTTGGGCATGGAAGATGATCTGAAACAGCGGTATTTCCGGCCATCCGAACGGAACACCGTTGAGATTGTGAGCAGCATCCGGGAGCGCGTGTGTTTTACCAGACTGAACGTGCTGGACCTGGATAACGCCCCGATGCACGGCATGAACATTATTTTTTGCCAGAACCTGCTGATTTACTTCCGCCGCTGGCGGCGGCGCGAAATCGTCAAGCGACTGGCAGAACGTCTGGCGCCCGGGGGCCTTCTGGTACTGGGCCAGGGTGAGTTGACCGACTGGCAGCCGCCGGGCCTGCAACGGGTTCCCTCGGCACATGTACTGGCGTGGATCAAGCGCCAGACCGACGAAGAATAACCGGAGTGGTTATGGGCAATCACCATGACAGCATCGCCCTCGACTGGGTTCGGGGCGAAATACAGGACACGCTGACTCAAGGCCAGCATGCACTGGAAGCGTATGTCGAAAATCGTGACGACACCGCGCGCCTGCGCTTCTGCCTGAACTATCTCCATCAGGTGCATGGCACCTTGCAGATGGTCGAACTCTACGGTGCCGCTCTGCTCGCCGAAGAGATGGAAAAGCTGACCCAGGCCATTCTGAACGACACGGTCACCAGCGTGGACGAGGCGGTGGACGTGCTGATGCAGGCGATCCTGCAGTTGCCACAATATCTGGAACACCTGGGCAGCAGCCGGGACGATTTTCCGATGGTGCTGTTGCCTCTGCTGAACGACCTGCGCGCAGCCCGTGGCGACACCCTGTTGTCCGACACCTCGCTGTTCAAGCCGGATCTGTCGCCGTCCCGCATCCGGGTCAACGGCAAGGTCTCTGAGCGCCTGCAGGATCCGAAAGTGCTCGGGCATCTGCGCAAGCTGCGCCAGATGTACCAGTTTGCTCTGGCCGGTGTGGTCCGCGAAGCCGACCTGGACGCCCATTTCGATTACATGCAGAAGGTGATCCAGCGCCTGATCCGCCTGTGCCAGAGAACGCCGAGAGGCGAACTCTGGAAGGCCGCAGGCGGTTTTGTCGAGACCCTCCAGGGCCGGGTAAATCCGGTCAACTCGGCGGTCAAATCGCTGCTGCGGGCACTGGATGCCGAGATTCGCCGGCTGACCGACGAACACGCCGACATCCTGCAACAGCCGGTGCCCGAGGCACTGTTCAAGCACCTGCTCTATTACGTAGCCCGCGCCCGGGACCTGGAACGGCCCCAGGTGAAGGCGCTGCGTGATGCGTATCAGCTCAATGCGGCCCTGCCGTCAGAAGACGATGTCGACGCCGCCCGCACCCGGGTATCCGCACCGGGCCGGGACGCCATCCACTCGGTGGTCAGTGCCCTTAATGAAGAACTGACCCGCCTGAAAGATCAGCTCGATCTGTTCGTACGCGCCGAGCTGCGCCAGAACAGCGAACTGGAAGAACTGCTGCCGGGCCTGCGCCAGGTGGCCAACACTCTCGCGGTGATCGGTCTGGGCATCCCCCGCAAGGTGGTGACCGAACAGATCGAACTGATTGAAAAACTGACCGAGCAGACCGAAATCGTCGACGATGGCACCCTGATGGACATCGCCGGTGCCCTGCTGTACGTCGAAGCCAGCCTGGCAGGCCTGGACAGCGACCGTCGCCCGGAAACCGCCAGCCGCTCCGGCGACACCGATCGTATCCGCCTCGGCTCCCGCGAGCTGACCGACGCCAGCGAAGCGTTGATCCGCGAGTCCCGCAACACCCTGGAGCAGGTCAAATCCGCCATCGTCAATTTCATTGCATCCCAGTGGGACACCCGGGAAATTGACCACGTACCCGGCCTGCTGCACAGCATCCGGGGCGGCCTGAGCCTGGTGCCCCTGGACCGGGTATCAGACCTGCTGGCGTCCGCCGAGCGTTACGTTGAACAGGTGCTGCTGGACAGCAAACAGGTGCCAGACTGGAAACAGCTGGATACCCTGGCCGACGCTGTCACCAGCATTGAGTACTACCTGGAGCGCCTGGCCGAGGGCATCAGCGACAACGACAGCGTGCTGCGCGTGGCCGAAGACAGCCTGGCAAACCTCGGCTTCCCGGCGGGTGAAGCGCCGACCTGGGGCACGCCGGACGCCGCCGCGCCAGAGGTACCGGTACCGGAAACCAGCACCGACGCACCCGTGGAATCCGGTCAGGGCGCCAAGGCCTCCGATGATGAACTGCTGGACGACGAGATCCTGAGCATTTTCGTGGAAGAAGCCCACGAAGTGCTGCAAACCATCCACGAATTTTACCCCAAACTGCGCCAGAACCACGAAGACCGCCAGGCGCTGACCGAAGTTCGCCGCGCTTTCCACACCCTCAAAGGCAGCGGTCGCCTGGTGGGCGCCACCAGTATTGGTGAACTGGCCTGGTCCATCGAAAACCTGCTGAACCGGGTGATTGACCAGACCCTCAGGGCCAGCGAGGAGATGTTCAGCCTGATCGACCAGGTGAACGTCCGCATCCCATCCCTGATCCAGGAGTTCCAGCAGGGCAACACCGGTGGCGACGTCGCCGGCCTGATCGAGCGGGCAGAAGCGCTGGCCACGACACGGCGTTCCGACGCCTCAGCGCCCGGCGAGACCACCGCGCCGGCAACGGCTGAGGAACAGGCACCCGCAGCGGCAGAGCACACTGCAGCCGACAATACCGTGGCAAGCGCGCCGCCCGAGCTGGCAAATGCCTCGGACGATCTGATCGATGATGAAATCCTCGAGATTTTTATCGAGGAAGCCGGCGAAGTGCTGGACACCATCCGCGAATACCTGCCGATGCTGCTTCGCCAGCACGATGACCGCAGCGCCCTGGCCGAAGTACGTCGAGCTTTTCACACCCTCAAGGGCAGTGGTCGCATGGTGGGCGCCTCAGTGATCGGCGAGCTGGCCTGGTCGGTTGAGAACATGCTGAACCGGGTGATCGACGGCAGCATCTTCATGAATGACGACATTGCTGCCCTACTGCAGGACGCCACCGATGTGGTGCCCGCTCTGGTATCGGATTTTGAACACCAGCGCACCTCCACGGCAGACACCGCCGCCCTGGAGGCCCGCGCCACCGCCCTGGCCGACGGTGAGATCCCGAACGCTACGGCTATGCCGGCCGGAGACACGGACCCGGCTTCAACGCAAGACACCGGCCTTGATACCGACGACGAGTTCATCAACGCCAGCGACGATGCGCGCGCCCTGCCCAGAGTGGATGAGGAAGACCAGAGCGTCGACCCGGTTCTGCTGGAGATTTTCGAGAACGAGACCGAAACTCACCTGCACACCATTGACGACTTTCTGTCGTCTGCCGGCGATAAGGCCAGCGTAGCCTACACCGACGATCTGTCCCGGGCGCTGCACACTCTCAAGGGCAGCGCCAACACCGCGGGCATCGTGCCGATTGCAACGGTTGTTACCCCGCTGGAGCGGTTTGTCAAAGAATCCCGCGCCCAGAACAAGCGGGCCGATCGGGACGTTCTGACCCTGATCGCCGACGCCCGGGATTTCCTGATCCATGGCCTGGCACAACTGAATGACGATCCGCAGGCACCGCTGGATGGCACCGATGACTACCTGGCGAGACTGGAGCAGACCAGTCGTCAGACCCTGACCTATCACGCTACCGATGACAGCGTGCAGCCGGCAGCCCAGGCCGCATCACCGCTGGTCCAGCTGTTCCTGGGCGAAGGTCTGGATACGGTTCTCGACGCAGAAGCCATCCTCGACCGCTGGGCCGAGCAACCCACAGACCGCAGCGCGGTGGACACCCTGCGCGCAGAGCTGAACCAGCTTACCCGGGGCGCGAAAGAGGCCGGCCTGGCCGACGTTGCCAGTCTGGCAGGCGCCCTGACTGACGCCTACAGCCGCGCCGCTGGGCAGAACCTGTCACCGGATACAGCCTTCTTCGCAACCGTGCGTGACGCTCATGAGCAATTGATCAACCTGATGGACCAGGTGGCAGCCGGCCTCGCCACCGAATCCGAGGACCAACTGCTTGAGCAACTGGA
>DASSWD010000360.1:0-5352 GCA_035705335.1 Marinobacter sp.
AAGTTCAGCTCCTTCAGGCTCTTGCCGGACATGACCCGGGCAGCCACCGCCGCCAGCGACACGCCAATGGCCTTGGACACAAACGGTACCGTCCGCGAGGCCCGGGGGTTCACCTCGATCACGTAGATCTCGCCGTCCTGATACGCCAACTGCACGTTCATCAAGCCGATCACGTCCAGCTCGATGGCCATTTTCCTGACCACCTCACGCATGTCATCCTGCACCTGTTTGCTCAGACTGTAGGGCGGCAGGGAGCATGCGGAATCACCGGAATGAACGCCGGCCTGCTCAATGTGCTGCATGATGCCGCCGATTACCACATCGGTGCCGTCGCAGATGGCGTCGATGTCCACCTCAATGGCGGCGTTCAGGAAGTGGTCCAGCAGCACCGGGCTGTCGTTGGACACCAGCACCGCGTTGCGCATGTAGCGCACCAGCTCGGTTTCGTCGTAGACGATTTCCATGGCCCGGCCACCCAGCACATAGGACGGACGAACCACCAGCGGGTAACCGATCTCGCGGGCGGCCACGATGCCTTCTTCGTGGCTGCGCACGGTCGCATTCTGGGGCTGCTTCAGGCCCAGCCGCTGGATCATTTGCTGGAACCGCTCACGGTCCTCCGCGCGGTCAATGGCGTCCGGGCTGGTGCCGATGATGGGCACGCCGGCGGCTTCCAGTCCCCGGGCCAGTTTCAGGGGGGTCTGGCCGCCATACTGAACAATCACACCCTTGGGCTTCTCAACGTGGATGATCTCCAGCACGTCTTCCAGCGTGATCGGCTCAAAGTACAACCGGTCGGAGGTGTCGTAGTCGGTCGACACGGTCTCCGGGTTGCAGTTGATCATGATGGTTTCGTAACCATCTTCCCGCATCGCCAGGGCCGCGTGCACGCAGCAGTAGTCGAACTCGATACCCTGGCCGATCCGGTTCGGGCCGCCGCCGATGACCACGATCTTTTCGCGATCGGACGGCTCCGCTTCGCACTCTTCCTCATAGGTGGAGTACATGTAGGCGGTGTCAGAGGCGAATTCCGCGGCGCAGGTGTCCACGCGCTTGTACACCGGGCGGATGCCCAGGTCGTGACGCAGCTTGCGCAGGCTCATCTCGGAGATGCCCAGCAGCCTGGCCAGGCGGGCATCGGAAAAGCCCTTGCGCTTGAGGCGGAACAGGGTGGCCTTGTCAATGTCGGCCTTGCCGGCAGACTTCAGCGTCTGCTCTTCGCGGATGATGTCCTCGATCTGCACCAGGTACCAGGGGTCCACCTTGGTGTGGCGGAATACTTCGTCCACGGTCAGGCCTGCACGGAAGGCGTCACCGATGTACCAGATGCGATCAGCCCCCGGCACGTTCAGCTCGCGGGTCAGGGTTTCCCGGGAATTCTCGGAATCCAGATCGTCCAGTTTTTCGTCAAAGCCCTCGGAACCCACTTCCAGGCCGCGAAGCGCTTTCTGCACCGACTCCTGGAAGGTACGGCCGATGGCCATCACCTCGCCCACGGATTTCATCTGTGTGGTCAGGCGGGCGTCAGCCTGGGGGAATTTCTCGAAGGTAAAGCGGGGAATCTTGGTGACCACGTAGTCGATGGACGGCTCAAACGACGCCGGCGTAACACCGCCCGTGATTTCGTTCTGCAGTTCATCCAGCGTGTAACCCACCGCCAGCTTGGCGGCGACTTTTGCGATCGGGAACCCGGTGGCCTTGGACGCCAGCGCCGAGGAACGGGACACCCGCGGGTTCATCTCGATAACCACCATGCGGCCAGTGTCCGGATTGATGCCGAACTGCACGTTCGACCCGCCCGTTTCCACACCGATTTCACGCAGCACCGCCAGCGAGGCGTTCCGCATGATCTGGTATTCCTTGTCGGTCAGGGTCTGGGCCGGGGCCACGGTGATGGAGTCACCGGTGTGCACGCCCATGGCGTCGAAGTTTTCAATGGCGCAGACGATGATGCAGTTGTCGTTCCTGTCCCGGACAACTTCCATCTCGTACTCTTTCCAGCCGATCAGGGACTCGTCGATCAGCAGTTCATTGGTCGGCGACAGGTCAAGACCTCGGGTGCAGATCTCTTCGAATTCGTCTTTATTGTAGGCAATACCTCCGCCGGAACCGCCCATGGTGAAGGACGGGCGGATGATGCAGGGGAAGCCAATATCCTCGGACGCCGCCCAGGCTTCGGTCATGGAGTGCACAATGGTCGCGCGCGGGCACTCCAGGCCGATCTTGCGCATGGCCTTGTCAAAACGGTCCCGATCCTCGGCCTTGTCGATGGTGTCGGCGTTGGCACCAATCATTTCCACGCCATGCTTTTCCAGAACGCCGTGCTTTTCCAGGTCCAGGGCACAGTTCAACGCAGTCTGCCCACCCATGGTGGGCAGCAGGGCGTCCGGCTTTTCTTTTTCGATGATCTTCTCGACCGTTTTCCAGGTGATGGGCTCGATGTAGGTAGCATCGGCCATGGCCGGGTCGGTCATGATGGTGGCCGGGTTGGAGTTCACCAGGATGACCCGGTAGCCCTCTTCCCGCAGCGCCTTGCAGGCCTGGGCTCCGGAGTAGTCGAATTCGCACGCCTGCCCGATCACGATGGGGCCAGCGCCCAGGATCAGAATGCTCTTAATGTCGGTACGTTTTGGCATGTCTTGGTAAACCTGTCAGCAATCTTTGAATTCGTGCAGCGCAAAACGCGGCGCCGGTGAGTTGTTCCCGAAGCGGGGCGGTCAGGCGCCTCGCGCTTCCATCAGGCGGATGAACTCGTCAAACAGCGGCGCCACGTCGTGGGGCCCCGGGCTGGCTTCCGGATGCCCCTGGAAGCTGTACGCCGGCTTGTCGGTGCGGCGAATGCCCTGCAGGGTGCCGTCGAACAGGGATTTGTGGGTCGCCTCGACGTTGGCCGGCAAGGTGGCCTCGTCTACCGCAAAGCCGTGGTTCTGGCTGGTGATCATCACGGTGCCTTTGGCGATGTCCTGCACGGGGTGGTTGGCGCCGTGGTGGCCGTGGCCCATTTTCAGAGTCTTGGCGCCACTGGCCAGGGCCAGCAACTGGTGTCCAAGGCAGATACCAAACACCGGGATGTCGGTTTCCAGTACGTCCTGGATGGCTTTAATGGCGTAATCACAGGGCTCGGGGTCGCCAGGGCCGTTGGACAGGAACACGCCGTCCGGGCTCATGGCGAGCACCTCAGCGGCCGGTGTTTGTGCCGGCACCACGGTGATGTCGCAGCCGCGCCCGGCGAGCATGCGCAGGATGTTGTATTTGACGCCGTAGTCCCAGGCGACAACCTTGAACTTGTTGTCGGTACGCTCGGCATACCCGTCTGTCAGACTCCACTCGGCCTGGCTCCACTGGTACGGCTTGTCACAGCTGACCACCTGTGCGAGGTCCATGCCTTTGAGGCCGGGGAAGGCTTTGGCCAGTTCCAGTGCGCGTTCGGCAGTGGCGCTGGCACCGGCGACGACGGCGCCGCTTTGGCTGCCCTTATCGCGCAGAATACGGGTGAGCCGGCGGGTGTCGATGTCGGCGATGCCCACGACGTTGCGGTCGCGCAGGTAGTCGCTCAAACTGCCCTGGCTGCGCCAGCTGCTGGCCATCAGCGGCAGGTCGCGGATGATGAGGCCAGCGGCCTGGATGCGGTCGGATTCGACGTCTTCTTTGTTGACACCGGTGTTGCCAATGTGGGGATACGTCAGGGTGACGATCTGGCGGGAGTAGGAGGGATCGGTCAGGATTTCCTGGTAGCCGGTCATGGCGGTATTGAAGACCACTTCACCGCTGGTTTCTCCTTCTGCGCCGATGGCGGTGCCGTAGAAGAGGCTTCCGTCTGCGAGTGCAAGGATGGCTGGTGTGCTCAAGGCTTGTATCCTCATCGAGTGGCGTAAGTTCGTCACGAACAGGAACGCAAGCGCATACTCAGGTTGCAAAAAAGCGAGACAGAGTCAGAGCCCGGTCCCGCTTTTTTCTAAACTTTTCGATGGTACGCTTGGTGCAGTCAAATCGCCTTATTGTAAGCTGTTTAGGCGTTTTCTGTCCACGCTGAATTCTAGTAAGGCGTATGGAGCTTACCCGGTCGAAGGGCTGAAGAGCCATCCTGAAAAACGCTACGAGCACCCGCAAGCGGGTCCGGCCAGCAATCACAGATTGCTGTCGCTCGACTGCGCATGAAGCTTCGCTTCATAAACGCTTGTCTCACCCATGTGCGCTTCGCTCCGGCCATCCATGGCCTCCGAGATTTTCAGGATGGCTCTTCAACCCTTCAACCTCCGAGCATGCTGATCAGACTTTTCCCTTGAGGCTCAGCACATCCTGCATGTCGTACAACCCGGCGGCCTTCCCTTCCAGCCACAGCGCAGCACGCATGGCACCCTTGGCGAAGGTCATTCGGCTGCTGGCTTTGTGGGTGATTTCGATGCGTTCGCCTTCGGTGGCGAACAGGACGGTGTGGTCGCCGACCACGTCGCCCGCGCGGATGGTTTCGAAGCCGATTTCCTTGCGGGTGCGTTCGCCGGTGAAGCCTTCGCGGCCGTAGACGGCACATTCTTTCAGGTCGCGACCGAGGGCGTCCGCCACCACTTCACCCATGCGCAGGGCGGTGCCGGAGGGGGCGTCTTTTTTGTGGCGGTGGTGGGCTTCGATGATTTCGACGTCGTAGTCGTCACCCAGTGTCGCTGCGGCGGTGCGCAGTAGGTTGAGGACGACGTTAACACCGACGCTCATGTTCGGGGCGAAGACCACCGGGGTCTTTTCGGCGAACAGGGCGAGCTGCTGCTTTTCGGCATCTGACATGCCGGTGGTGCCGATGACGATCATCTTGCCGTTTTCGCTGCAGAAACGGGCGTTTTCAAGGGTCAGGTCCGGGAAGGTGAAGTCGATGAGTACGTCGAAATCATCCTTCACGTCGGCCAGGCTGGCGGCCATTTTGACCCCGGTTTTGCCGATGCCTGTCATCTCGCCGGCGTCGGCGCCGATGAGGCTGCTTCCGGGTTCAACGACAGCGGCGCTGAGCTTAAGGCCTTCGGTGCCGTCAACGGCTTCGATCAGGACTTTGCCCATGCGCCCGGCGGCGCCGATGATTGCTACCCTCATGCTCGCTTTCCCTTGTCTGTGTAACCCGCCTGTGTCGCCTGATGTGTCAGGCGGTCAGAATTTCATTTCGTCAAAGAAGCTTCTCACACCCTCAAACCAGGAGGTTTTCTTCGGCGCATGGTGGGTGCCGTTGTTACCGTCCAGAGTTTTCTGGAATTCTTCAAGCAGTTCTTTCTGGCGCTTGGTCAGGTTCACCGGCGTTTCCAGGATCACACGGCACAACAGGTCCCCCGCCGCGCCGCCCCTTACCGGACTGACGCCTTTGTTGCGAAG
>DASSWD010000361.1:0-2461 GCA_035705335.1 Marinobacter sp.
CGACCAGCTGTTCGAATGGCAGGCCCGCACCGGCTGCGGTCTGATTCTGGCCACCCATGATCCGGAACTGGCGGCGCGCTGCGATCGCACCCTGGATCTTGCCCATAGCACGGCACGCTGAATGATGACGGTATTTACTGCGCTGCTCAGCCATTACCGGCGCCATGCCTGGCAGGGGGTGTCGCTGGTGTTGTTGCTGGTGGTGGCCAGCGCGCTCTGGTCGGGCATCCACCATCTGACCAGTCTGGCAAGGGACAGCCTGGCGACCAGCGAGCAGGCGGTCGCCGAGCGCCAGCAGTTGGTCCGGGCTGATGGTGCGCCGGTTACCGTCGATGACTATGTGCACCTCAGGCGGCAAGGCCTGTGCATTCAGCCCTGGCTGGAAGTGCTGCCGGAGGGTTCCGGGCAGAGGGTGGTGGGCGTTGATCCGTTGGCCGCCACCTGCCTGCCCGGCGGGGCCGAGCTGGAATCTTTTGAAGGCCAGGCACTGGACGGCACGCCGTTCCTGGACATTGCCGATGCCGCCGCCCTGGCGTTCGATCAGCGCACGCTGTCACTGATTGCACCGGCGGTCCTGCCGTCGGCACCCGACGGCTATCAGTTGATGCCGTTTTCCGTGGCGCCGGATACCGGCGAACTGGGCGACAGCTTCCTGCTGAATCTGGATGCCCTGAGTGTTCTGGTGTTGCTGATTGCCGGCTTGTTGTTGCGCAGTGTTTACCAGTTGTCTCAGGCGCAGCGGCGGGCCAGCCTGGAGTTGCTGCGGCGTTATGGCGTGGGTTCCCGCACGCTGCGGCTGTGTCGCATGTTTGAACTGCTGTTGCTGGCCGCCATCAGTCTCGCCCCCGGGTTATGGCTGGGGCAGTTGCTGGCGGATAGCTTTGCCAGTGGGTTCGGGCGCGCCATGGACAACCTGTTCGGTGCGCCACAACTGGCCACGGAAGAACCCAACTGGGGCGTGCCTGCCGCCGTTATGACCAGCACCTTGCTGGTGGCCTGCCTGGCGGACCAGTGGCTGCCGGTGCAGCGTGTGCCGAAGCGGCTCTGGGCTGCATTGGCGCTGGCCGTTGGCATGATTGGCCTGGCTCTGGTGCTGCTGGCGCCGGCGCTGTGGCTGCTGTTCGCCGGGCTGGCCCTGGTGCTGGCGGCGGTCGGCCTGTGGGTGCCGGTGCTGATGTCGCGTCTGGCGGTGTGGGCCGGCGCCCGGTCGGCCAACCCGGTCACCCGCTGGTGGTGGGGCGAGGCGGGCGTGCTGTCACGCCGGCTGGCGCTGCCGCTGGCGGCACTGCAGTTTGCGCTGGCGACGGTGCTGGCGGTTCAGGCGCTGGTGGTCACCTTCGAAAACACCTTTGACCGCTGGCTGGACCAGCGCCTGGCGGCAGACTATTACGTTGCCGTGCCCGAGGGTGCCAGTGCGGAGGCGGCAGCTGCGTGGCTGGCTGGCCAGGTACTGGATCAGCACGGCGGTGCCTGGCATCGGGTGGTTCGGGGCTCTGCCCGATTGGCGCTGGGCGAGGCATCCCGGGCGGTCGACGTTTTTGCCCTGAGCCCCATTGGGCCGCTGGTGCAGTCCTGGTCGCTGCTGTCGTCGGTAGCGGAACCCTGGCAGGCGCTCGCCGAGGGCGACGGTGTCATGATCAATGAACAACTGGCCTATCGCCACGGGCTGACGGTGGGTGATCGCATCAATCTGGATTACGGCACTGCATCGGGAGCGCGATTCGAAGGCCAGGTGCTGGCTATCTATCCGGATTATGGCCGCCCGGCCGGTGAAGTGCTGCTGGCCGCAGAGCAACTGCCGGGTGATTTTGAGCAGGCGTTTGAGAGCCTGTCACTGGCGCCCGGTGAGCAGGATGTTGACACGCTCCTGGCGGGCCTGCGGGAGGTCTGGCAAACCCGGGTTCTGGACGTGCAGGACAATCGGGCCATCAAGGAGCTGGCAGACCGGATTTTCGATCAGACCTTTGCCCTGACCCGGGCCATGACCGTGCTGACCCTGGTGCTCGCCACCCTGTCCCTGTTACTGATGGCCTGGGTGTTTCTGGGCACCCGGCTGTGGTACTTCCGGTTGTTGGAAGTCTGGGGCCTGGCCCGGGCGCAGGTGTTCGGGTTACTGATACGGCTGTCGCTGGCGGTGTGCCTGGCGGCTGCCGTGCTGGCGATTCCGCTGGGAGTGGGGCTGACCTGGGTACTGGTGCAGCGCATCAACCCGCTGGCGTTCGGCTGGTCGTTGCCCATGGCGACCTATCCTGGTTTCTGGCTGGAGTTGCTGGTTCTGGCCCTGCTGGCCGGCGCGGGCATTGCCCTGGTGATGAAGCGCCAACTGGCAAGGCCTGCGGCAAGCCCCGGCGTGGCGGGTGCCGCCCGTGGAGGTGAACGATGAACCAGCGAATGCGGTTGTTAGCGATGATCACCGCACTGATCCTGACCGGGTGTGACGCAACATCGCCGGATCAAGGCT
>DASSWD010000362.1:0-2278 GCA_035705335.1 Marinobacter sp.
ACTTCACCGGGGCAGACCTGACCGGTGCCAACTTCGACTTCTCCCGATTTTCCGGGGCCACCCTCGTAAACGCCACAATGCCCTTTAGCAGCTTCGAGATGTCCTGGCTGCCCAAGGCGAACCTGGAAGGAGCCAACATGAGAGGGGCGAATCTTCAGGAAGCCAAGCTTGGGCTGGCCAACCTGGCTGACGCGGACCTGACCGGAACCCGCATCCACTACGCCACCTTCGAGGGCACCTACATGGAGGGCTGCACAGCCTGCCCCTTTGACTGGTGATCCGGGGCGGGCTCAGACCCGCCTCACTTCCTCCAGCTGACCATAGCGAATCAGCCCGGCATCGACCGCCAGATGAATCAGCTCCACGGACGACGACACCTGAAGTTTGCTTTTCAGGCCGGCCAGGTGATTGGAAACCGTTTTACTGCTGACACACAACCGTTCAGCGATGCCGCCGACACTTTCGCCCCTGGCGTACATCAGCAATACCTCCATCTCCCGCTGGGTCATATCCCTGAGCCGATGATCGACGGGACGCTCCTGGTTCATGGCCAGCCGGGTCGCAATAGGATGCTCGATGTAGGGCTGTCCGGCGGCGACCCGCTTCACGGCTTCTGCAAGCTCCTCGGGGGCGCAGCTTTTGGATACAAACCCGAGACCACCCACATCCAGAGCCTGCCTTACCATGGGTAGCTCATCGTGCATGGTAAAAAACAGGATAGCCGCCCCACGCCAGCGCTGGCGAAGGCGACGCCCGACTTCCAGACCGGAGATGTCGGGGAGCCCCATATCGAGCAGCACCACGTCCGGTCGCAACTCGCCATACCGGGCGACCGCGTCCTGGCCGTTGTCGACTTCGGTAATGGCCACCGCCGGCAGCATTGAGCGCAAAAGATTGGCGATGCCCTGGCGGACCACCTGGTGGTCATCCACAATCATCAGTTTCACAGCACACCTCCGGTATTCGGGCTGAGCGGCGCGAGCGGTATGGCAAGCCGAATGCGAGTTCCCTCGCCCATCCTGCTCAGAAATCTGACCTCGCCACCCAGGCAGCGGGCCCGCTCACACATGGAGCGCACGCCGAGACCCGCATTGCCGGGTAGCTGATCGTTGCCAACACCGTCATCACGCACCTCAATACTCAGCTCGTTGTCTTTGCGAGCCACCGCCAGCATGGCGCAGGACGCGTTGGCGTGGCGGGACACATTGTTCAGGGCTTCCTGCAGGAATCGGTACAGGTGAGTCTGCTGTTCGCCGGTAAATTCCGGCAGGCACTCATCCATGGCCAGGCGGCACTCCAGACCGCTGAGCTGTTGCCATTGCTCGGCCAGATGCCGGATTGCACTGCCAAGACCGAGTTGCTCCATCACCAGCGGATGCAGATCCTGTAACAGGTGCCGGAAATGTTTCTGAATGGTCTCGCAGTGTTCCGCCAGATCCCTGGCCTGCTTCTTTTGCCGGTCACTCAGGTCCGGATCGTAGAGCAGACTGCGGGCCTGGGCGCGAATGCCGGTCAGGTACTGGCCCAGATCGTCGTGCAGTACCCGGGCGATGTGTTCCCGTTCCCGATCCTGCAACTGCAGCAGTTCATTAAGCAGCCGGCTGACGGTCTGCTGCTCCGACTCAAGCGCCCCGGCCATGGAATTGAAGCGGCAAACCAGCGCATCCAGTTCCTGCTCGCCCTGACGCGGTAGCCGGGAAGTCAGCTGCCCCGCGGATACCGCGCCCATGGCGTCGGACAGGCTGGCAAGCGTGCGCAGGCCTCGCCGCACCATCACGAACAGTGCCAGGAAACACAGGCCCATACCGATTGCATAGGCACCCGAGATCAGCAGGAACCCTTCCCAGATTTCTTCAACCTCGTCGGCGGGATCAACCTGCCAGCCATTGACCACCGGCCGGGACGATTCTCCGGCAATCATCGCCGAGAACCAGGCTGGCACTTCTCCGCCAGACCCGGATTCCATATCAGCCGGGGTCAGGTGACGCATGCTGCTGACCACGGATTCCGGAAGATCAGCGGGGCTTCCCAGGCTCTGTGCCAGACCGGCAACACCATCGAGCTCCCTCTGGACATCATGCCGGGCCTGCTGGGTATAGAGCAGCGCTCCAAAAAGGTAGATCAGGAGGAAAACCGCCAGCATCAAGAGGGAAATCTTCCGGTATACGGTCATTGTTTTTATCCGTTGCGGGGAAACAGTCTTCCTATCTCCATGCTAAAGCCGCCAGTTTTCACCGGAATAGTTCTTTAGTACCGCCACTTTCCTACTTTCTGAATA
>DASSWD010000363.1:0-3494 GCA_035705335.1 Marinobacter sp.
CTTGTTGTCGATCGCCGCACAGGCGCGCCTGACCCGCCATCCGCTGCCTTTTGTGGTCGCTGAAATCCAGGATCTGCGTAAACTCCCGGTGATCGAGCGGGCCTACCCCGGCGCCCTTGAAGTGGTGGCCGGTGACGCCACGATCAGCCGCCTGATGGTCCAGAACGTCATTCACCCTCACCTTTCGGCGGTCTATAACGAGCTGTTGACGGCCGGTGAGGGCAACGAGATTTTTGTCCGGGGCGGGGAAACCGCCCAGGGCAAGACACTGGGCGAGTTGGCCGCCGAGCGTCCGGATGCCATCGTGCTCGGCCTGTTGCACCCGGCCGATGGTCATCGCTGGCAGGTCAACCTGATTACGCCCTCCGATACGCCCATCCGCGACGACGACAGAATTGTACTGCTGGCCCGGGAATACGCTCATACTGAGGCCAATCCGAAGTCCCAACCCCTGCCGGTGATTCGGCGTGTTCAAGCCCGGCCCGCCGGAGCCTCCGGCGGTGGTGATCACAAAGTGCTGGTGCTTGGCTGGAACCGCCGGGTACCGAGCCTGGTGGCTGAATTCGCCAGTTACCGGGGCCGGGCCTTTGCGCTGGACCTGGTGTCATCGGTGCCGGCGGCGGACAGAGATCAGGAAATTCAGCGTTACGGCGTCAACCTGAACCAGGTACGCGGGCGGTTGATCGAGGCCGACTACATGGTGGAAGAAGATCTGCGAAGAGTGGAGCCGGCCAGTTACGACACGGTCATCCTGCTCAGCAGCGACCGCTTCGCCACCGGCGAGGAAGCCGACGCCCGGGCGATGGTGGGGTATCTGCAGCTGGAGGATATTCTGGCCCAGGCCCCGCGCCGGCCCCAGGTGATTATGGAACTAAGCGACCCGGACAACTGGCAGTTACTGTATGGCCATCAAAGCGAAACCCTGATCAGTCCGATGATTCTCAGCCACGTGCTGGCCCAGGTAGCATTACGCCGGGAACTGCGGGCCGTGCTGGATGAACTGTTCACGGTGGGCGGTGCCGAAATCCAGTTTCGCAACCCCCACGATTACCCGCTGCCGGCCAGCGCGGATTTCCAGTTACTCGAGAAAATTGTCAGCGCCGAAGGCGAACTGGCGCTGGGGGTTTACCGGGCCGCCGCGGATGAGCATGGCAGGCACCTGCAGCTTAACCCGCCGAGGGATTTCTATCTGGACCTCAACGACGACGACCAGTTGGTTGTGCTCTGCCTGAGCCAGTGACAGCAGGTTATTCGATAGTATCCAGCAGAGCCTGCATGATGTCGTCCATGACCACAAAGCCTCTGAGCTGATTGTCGCTCAGCACCAGCAAACGCTTGACGCGATAGTCGGCCATCAGCCGGGCGGCATGGCGCAGGGACAGATTCTCGCCCACGCTGATCACCGGCTTGGCGCAAACATCGTAGACATTGAGCAGATCAATGTCGCCCTCTTCCGCAATGACCGCTTTCAGCACATTGGTGTAGGTGATCAGCCCCCAGGCATCGTGTTCGTTCTGCTGTTCCACCACCAGGGATTTCACGTTATGCCGCTTCATCAGGGACAGGGCTTCCCGCAACCGGGCGAACGGTGAGATGGTGATGATGTCGGTGACCATGACGTCTTTGACCAGTTTCATTGCGGTGCTCCGGTTTTCATTGAAAGTGCTCCGGTTTTCATTGAAAGTGCTCCGGTTATATTGAATCTTTCAGGTGCTGTTCGAACTTCTCGACCTGGGCCAGGTCGATGCCTCCCAGATGCTCCAGCGGCACGGTGAAGATCAGCCCCTGGGAATCCGACGGGTCAGGCATGACCACTTTTTGCAGGGCCTTGAGCACCACTTGTGAGAGCCCCTTTTCCAGTACCATCAACAGCACGCTCTGGCTGCCGTCGTAGGTCATGCCGAAAAAGGTTTTCTTCGCGGTGTTGCTGATGCCCCGGCCGGACATGACGGTGATGCCGCCCGCCCCGCAGGCCCGCGCGGCATCAATGCTGTCCTGTTCGAGGTCTTCCGGGACAATCGCGACCAGTGCTGAGAATTTCATGGATGTGTCCTCCGTCGTTTTGACAGGTATTCCGAAACGATCGCGTAGCTCATGACCGTGATGATGGGGAAAATTGAGGCGAAGGCAATTAACCCGAAGCCATCAATCAAGACATTGCGCCCTTCAATACTGCTGGCCAGCCCAATGCCCAGGGCGGTGACCAGCGGCACCGTGACTTCCGAGGTGGTTACCCCGCCCAGATCGTAGGCCAGCGCCACGATGTAGCGGGGGGCGGACAGCGTCAGCAGGATCACCAGAACATAACCGGCCATGATGTAGTAATGGATGGAGTCGCCGGTGATGATCCGATGCACACCAACGGTAATGCCGATGGCAACGCCGATGGCCACCAGGATTCGGATAGTGTTGCCATTCAGGGTGCCGGCAGCGGCGTCCTCGGCCTGTTTGCCGATGGCAATCAGCGCGGGCTCCGCCATGGTGGTGGCGAACCCGATCAGACACGCAAACAGGTAAATGAAGATGATATTGTCCTGGGCGGTGAGCTGTTCGGCCATGCTGGTGCCAATGGGGAACAGGCCCATCTTCAGACCCACCACGAAGGCATAGAGCCCAAGGATAACCAGCGCAAAACCGAACGCCACCCGGCGTGGATTACTGAGTTTGCGGCGCAGCACCAGATACTGAAAAAACAAAACCGTGATGATGATGGGCAGGACATCCCGGACCATGCCGGCAAGACTCAGCAGAATCCCACCCACCCCGGATGCTCCGGCCGGGGCGGAGTCTGTAGGCACGGTGAGCTCCGCTGGCACATCCCCGCTAGAATAGACCAGCATGCCGTAAACCTGCACCGTGATCATCGGAACCATCACCGCCAGTGCCACCAGCCCAAAACCATCAATCAGCGGGTTCCGGCCCCGGATCGACGCCGCCAGCCCGATGCCCAGCGCAGCGATCAATGGCACCGTCACCACATTGGTGGTGACGCCGCCGGAGTCATAGGCCAGCCCGACAATTTCCTCCGGCGCAAACCAGGTGACGATCACCACCAGCACATATCCGGTGATCATGAACCAGTGCAGGGGATACCCCATGATGGTGCGAAATACGCCCAGTGCCGTGACAAACCCCACCGAAACCGCCACCAGCACCCGCAACGTCAGGCTGTCGATCCGGCCCTCGCTGATGTCCTGCGCCTGATCCGCCACTGCAATCAGGGCAGGCTCCGCGATGACCGCTGAAAACCCCATGGCGAACCCGAACGCCAGAAGCACCGGCAACGAACCTTTGCGGGCAAACTGGTTGGCCAGGCTGCGGCCCACCGGGAAAATGCTCAGCTCCAGTCCCTGCAAAAACAGCGCAACCCCCACCGCCACCACAAACAGACCGGCGACCATGCCCGGCCAGTTGCCCGGTACCTGTTGCAGGATCACCAGTTGAAAGAACACTACCACCAGAACAATCGGGAGCAGATTCTTCAAAGCGTGCAA
>DASSWD010000364.1:0-6306 GCA_035705335.1 Marinobacter sp.
TCGCCCTCGGCCCCCGGGTGCTGCGCACTGAAACAGCGCCGGTCGCGGCCATTGCCCTTTGCCAGTGGTTGTGGGGCGATTTCAGCTAATCACACGACTGGCTTCAGTGGTTGTCACAGCCTGGCGGTTCAGTCATTGACAGAACCGGGGGCGATCCACATTATCCGTGTCTGACAAGTATTCCAGCAGTGCCAGCTTAGAAGGTCTGGCACTTGGCCGAGGTGAGCCTTCGGGGTGTGCTTTCTGAAACCTTGTGGAGCCATGGATGGCGGAACAGAGCGTACATGGACGTATTCACAGCGTGTTTCAGAAAGCACATCCCGGAGGCTCGCTTCTCCAAAGGATAAAATAAAGAGCCCAGGATGACAGACCTCTTCACCAGCCCAGAATTCTGGCAGTACCTCAGCATCCCCGTGATCGCCGCCCTGATCGGCTGGACCACCAACTGGCTCGCCATCAAGATGACCTTTTACCCGCTGGAGTTCATCGGCAAACCACCGCTGCTCGGCTGGCAGGGCATCATCCCCTCCAAAGCCCGGAAAATGGCCGCCATCAGCGTCGACGCCACCATCTCCAAAATCGGCACCGTCAACGAAATCTTCCAGCAGATTGACCCGAAAGTCCTGGCTGCCCACATCATCTACACCGTCGACCCCCGCATCGAGGAATACGTCGACGAACTCATGGTCCGGGAATACCCCACCTTCTGGGAAAACCTGCCCGCCTCCGCCCGAAAAATGGTCTACCAGCGCGTACGCAAATCCACCCCGCAACGGGTGGACAACCTGGTCGAAGACATTGCCAACAACATCGAAGACCTACTCGACATCAAAGGCATGGTCATCGAACGGCTGGCCCGGGACAAACAGCTGCTCAACCGGATCTTCCTGGAATGCGGCGACGCCGAGTTCCGCTTCATCATCAACTCCGGCCTCTACTTCGGTTTTCTGTTCGGTGTTATCCAGATGGGCGTCTGGTACCTCTATCCGGCGGCCTGGGTGCTGCCCCTGTTCGGCCTGCTGGTGGGCTGGGCCACCAACTGGATCGCCCTGAACGTCATCTTCCGGCCCCTGCATGAACACAAGATTGGCCCCCTGCGCCTTCAGGGCCTGTTCCTGAAACGTCAGCCGGAAGTGGCCGAATCCTTCTGCCACATCGTCACCCATGAGATCCTCACCGTTGGCAACATCATCAACGCCATTCTCGAAGGCCCCAAGGGCGAACGGGCCCGCAACATGGTGAAAAAACACATCAAGCCGCTGGTGGATGAAACCGCCGGCATGGGCAAGGCCCTGACCCAGATAGCCTTTGGCCCCACTGGGTTTGCCACCCTCAAAACCCAGGTGGGCGAAAAAGCCATCGAAATCTCCCAAACCCCATTCAACAACCCGGTGTTTGAAAAAGACCGGGCACGGGCGGTGGAATCGATCATGGTGGAACGCATGACGGCGCTGTCCTCGGAAGAATTTCAGGACCTGCTGCGGCCCTGCTTCCAGGAAGACGAAATCAAACTGATACTGGTCGGCGCCTTCCTGGGTTTTGCCGCCGGTGCCTGCCAGTTGGTCTTTGTATTCGGCGAATCCTTCTTCTGATACCGTGTGCGGCTGTGCAGCCAGTCACGACACAACTATACTGACCGACAGAGCCAGCCCCTTCACCCGCTGGGCCAGACGGAGGCCATGGATGCCGGGCTTTATTTCCTGGATCACGAACTTGTTCCCGGCGCGCCATCCGCGCCGTCCAGACGTTGCCGAAACCCGCCTTTTCAATCCAGCAAAGCAGACACTGGCGGGCGAGCACGACACCCCACCGGCCGATCTGATCGCTCATCTGGAAGATCATCTGTTCAGCTGGCTGCTGGATGTAGAGCCGTCCACTCTGCGCGCCAATGCCCCGCCAGACGAACCGATGCTCCGGGAACTGGAGCGCCGCCTGATCAGTAACAACATGGAAGAGCTGCCCCGGCGCCCCGGCAGCCTGCCCAAGCTGATGCAGGCCCTGGCCGGCGCCTCCACCGAACGCAAGCAGATCACCGAGATCATTCTCAGCGATCCAGCCCTGACCGACCAGTTGCTGCAGATGGCCAACAGCCCCTATTTCCGTCCCGGGGATCATCAGATCGAATCGGTGGATCAGGCGGTGTTCATCCTGGGCATTGACGGCATCCGCAACGTGATTTCCGCGGCCGTGATGCGCCCGATGATGGCCGCGCGCAACAGCCGGGAAGCCCTGTTCGCCCAGAGAGCCTGGCGCTGGGGGCTGACCTGTGCCCGAGCGGCAGAATTGATCGCCCGCCTGCACAAGGACGACACCAGCGCCCACTTCATGGTCGGACTGCTGCCGTCGCTGGCGTACATCACCATTCGCCGGGAACTCACACGGATTGCGCGGGCGCAGGGCGACAATCATGATCCCTCGCCTGCAGCGATGCGGGCAGCGCTGACACGCTATCAATGGACTGCCTGTCAGTTGCTGGCGAACGTATGGAATTTACCGCCGGTCTACCACGCCTGGTTGCTGGCCGCTGAACGCCCGGCTCCGAGGCAACCGCATTCCGCCCTCACTGATGGTCTGCTGCTGGGCACCCGGGAAGTACTGCGCCATGCTCGCCAGCGCAACCTGTCAGAAGTGGACTTGCAACGCATTCTGCACATCACGCCGGAACAGGTGGCGAGTTTGCGACAAATGCTCCTGGCCATGCTCAACGACGGCAAAACCGCTCGGGCCGGGGCCTAGGCTTTGTGCTCACCCAGCAGCGATGAGAAACTCACATCCTCTTTGCCATAGGACACATCAATAAGCTGCGCGGGCATGGCTTCCGCCGGCAACCGCGCCACCACCCGATCCTCATCCTTGCGCACCGCCGTCAGGACATTACCCACAGTAATCAGATCCAGGGCACGGCCGGGCACCAGTTGATCGCCATTCCGACCGGCCAGGCTCAGCAGGCCGGCGCGGATCAGCTTGTCGCTGATATTCCGGGTCACCTCGCCCGGCACCCGCAGCTGGTACTCCAGGGCCTCCTGTTGTGGTGCCGGCTCGCCACGACTGAACGGTTTGGCCACCATCCACATCAGCGCCAGCCCCACCCGCTCCTGCAGCTCTGGCGCCAGTTGCACGCTGTGCCGCTTGGCCACCGATCCCGGGTTTTGCAGGTAGAACGCCAGGCTGGCACCCAGCAGCAGAATCATCCAGTTCAGATAGGTCCAGATCAGCAGGATGATGCCCACCGCAAAACCGGAATAGATAGCAGCGTACTTGGCCGAGCCTGCCACAAACGAGGCAAACAACATGCCGGCCGCCTGCCAGGACACCCCCGCAATCAGGCCGGCAATAAAGGCATAGCGCAGCTTGACCCGGGTGTTGGGGATGAAGATGTAAACGAAGGTGAAGGCACCGACGACCAGAAAGAACGGTGTAAACCGGCTGGCAAACACCAGCAGGGAGCCAAACGGTTCGATCTCCATAAACCGCTGCACCATGGTGGACGAGAAAATGGTCGCAGTCACACCAATGGCCGACACCATCAGCAGCGGCCCCACCATGATCACACTCAGGTAATTGCTGAACCGCTGGGCCATGGAGCGCATCTCCGGCACCCGCCAGATCATGTTGAACGAGCGCTCGATTTTCTGGACCAGGGAGATCACGGTGTACACCAGCAGCGCCAGGCCCAGCGAACCCAGAACACCCACTTTTATGTTATCCACAAAGCCCAGAATACGCTCAGCCACCTCCACACCCTGAGGGCCCATGGGCTGGAAGAACTGGTACAGGAAGGGTTCCATGCGCTGGTGCACGCCCAGCGCCTTGAGCACCGAAAAACTCAGTGCCAGCAGGGGCACAATGCTCAGCAGGGTGGTGTACACCAGGCTCATGGCATGCAGGGTCAGCTGGCCGCTGATCACATCCCGGGCCAGCGCGTACACCGAGCGCCCCACCTTGTAGAGCCAGGTCCACGGCCAGACCTGCGGTGGATTCGGATTGGACAGAATCCAGTCTTCAGCGGCCTTCAACCGCTCTTTCATCTGAATGGAAGCCACGCAACGTCCTGCCTGTCGATGTTTTCCTAAGCTTATCAGGCAGTTTTCAGTAAACAACCCGGCTGCGCATTTATATGTCCGGCTCCCACTGGCTACCGCTCAGTTCACCACATAATGCCGGCGGGTCCAGCCGCGCATGTCGTCCAGACGCTGAAGCCGGGTAGCGGCTTTGGTCAGGGTGCGCCGAATGGGCGCGCCGTCGGTCAGCATACTCTCGAAACGGTCCGTCATCAGGTCCCAGAACCGCTTCATTTCCGGGATATTCGGCATGATCTCGCCCTGACCGGCAGAACGGAAGGTGTGGTCGATGAACGGGTCTTCGCTCAGGGTCTCCACAACATCCAGGTGCGCAACCGCACCAAGGGGCTTGTCATTGTTGACCTCGTGCAGACCGTCTTCGGTCAGCAGGTAGCCCTCCAGAAACTGGCGTGCCGCGTCCTGATTGGGTGACACAGCGCTGATACCCGCCGCCAGCACACCCACGAATGGCCGCCCCGGTGAGCCGTCCACGGTGGGCACGTTGGCGATACCGACGTTAATGCCTGCTTCCCGCAGTTCGCTCCAGGCCCAGGGGCCATTGATGATCATGGCGATCTCGCCGGCCTTGAACCCGGCCATCATGCTGCCGTAATCGGCCTTCGGGTCCAGAACACCCTGCTCCAGCAACTGGCGAATACCCGCGACGGCCTCGACCGCACCGTCGGTTGCCACGCCCACATCACTGAGGTCATAGACAAAGTTTTCCACACCGAAGCTATAGCCGCCGGAACCTGCGAACACCGGCCAGGAGAAGTACACGTTCTTGTAGTCCCAGGCGATGGCCCGCACACCCTCGGGGCGCAGAGCCCGGTCCAGTTCTGCCACCTGCTTCAGCGTGGTGGGCGGGGTACTGATCAGATCCTTGTTATAGAGCAGACTGACCACTTCCATGGCGATGGGATAACCGTACACGCGGTCACCAACGGACACCGACTGCCAGGCAAAGGGTGCAATCACGTCGCGCACGCTGTCGGAGGGACTGATCGGCGCCAGGTGGCCTTTATTGATCCAGCTTCCGAAACGATCGTGGGGCCAGATGATGATGTCCGGGGCCTTGCCGGTGTAGCCGTAATGATCGTATTTGGTGGTGAGGTCGTCCGGAGTTTCCACGGTGACGGGGATACCGGTGGCCTGCTCAAACCGCTCGCCGACCGCCGCGAGGCCGTTGAAGCCTTTGTCGGAATTAATCCAGATCAGCAGCTCACCGCGTTCGAACGCCGTAGCCGGTTGCGCGCACAGACTGAAAAACAGCAGAACAGCCAGAATGGTTCGGATCATTGCTTGTCGCCCTTTTGTTGTTATTCGGGAGTCCGAACATGTAAACAAAGTGCGTCAAGGATCGCGTCATACGCCTGTCATGTTTCGAGGGAGTAACGCGGGGGCGTACGAACGCATCCCCCGCATTGTCAGGCCGTGCTCAGTTCACGGAAGCCAGATTCCGGGCGGTAATCTCAACGATCCGCTGCCGGGCCTCCCGGCTGGCCCAGGCCGAATGGGGGGTCAGGATCAGATTGGGAATGTCATCGGCTAGCAACGGGTTGCCGTTGCGGGGCGGTTCCTCGGTGAGCACGTCGAACCCGGCACCGCCGATCACGCCCTTGCGCAGGGCATCGGCCAGGGCCTGCTCGTCCACCAGTCCACCGCGGCTGGTGTTGATCAACAGGGATGTCGGTTTCATCTGCGCCAGTTCAGCCGCGCCGATCATGTGGCGGGTCTGGTCCGTCAGCAGGCAGTGGATGGAGAGCACATCGGCCCTGGGCAACAGGTCCGCCAACGGAATGCGAGGGTAACCGTCCACCTCGCCCGATTCCTGACCGGGGCGGCAGCCCAGCACAATGTTCATGCCGAACGCTTTGGCCCGCTCGGCCACACCCTGACCGAGATCGCCGTACCCAACAATGCCCAGGGTTTTACCTTCCAGCTCCATGATCGGGTAATCCATCAGGCAGAACATGTCGCTCTTGCCCCAGCGACCGTTGCGGGCGTCCCGGTCGTACTCCCGCAGCCCGGTCGCCAGCGCCAGAATCAGCGCCAGCGTGTGCTGGGCGACGGTGGAGCGGCCGTAGTTGGTCACGTTCATCACCTGAATGCCGTGGTCTTTGGCGGCCTGCAGATCAATGTTGTTCACACCGGTGGCCACCACCGCGATGGTCTTGAGCTCCGGGCAGGCCTCGAAGTGCTCACGGCCCAGTTTCACCTTGTTTACCAGCACGGTATCGAAGCC
>DASSWD010000365.1:0-15675 GCA_035705335.1 Marinobacter sp.
GCAAGAATACAGTAATAGGCGCCGATTGGCAGGAGGTGACCCGCCTGCTCAGCCTGAATCCGGTGGTGCCGCGTGATGTAGCTTCCGGGCCGCTGCAGGGGTAGGCAACAGAAATGCGTGGCCGCGCGCTCGGTTTCGAAGCCCAGCAGGCGCAACCAGTCTTCCATCCGGGAGCGCATCAGGAAACGACCACCCCAGGGGCCTAACCTGCTGCGGGACATCAGTCGTCTCACGCCCCAGAAACTGAGCGGGTTGAAGCCCAGCAGGACCACCCGCCCCTCACCACGCAATACCCGGGCCGATTCCCGCAAGACCTGATGGGGGTCCGGGGAAAAATCGGCGGTGTGGTGAAGAATCACCAGATCCATGGAATCACCGGGAAACGGCAGTTCTTCAGCGTCACACACGGCTACGCCCTCCGGCATCTGGGCGTGCCAGGCTGGCGTTGTAATGATGCGCTGGGAGAAATCCGCCCCGGTAGCGAGCGGCATCCGGTGGCTAAGGCCTACCTGCAATTGCCGGGCGCCGGCCAGGTCCGCCAGCACATGATCCAGCACCCGCCGCTGGCTGGCCAGCAGTGACCTGCCAAGCGGTGTCTGGAACCACCGCTCGAAGCTCTCGTGCCGCGCACTGAAATTGATGTCGCCGGAATGATCCACGCCCAGGGTGTCTCCTGACTGTATTGTTGAACTATCATAACAGGCACATTCATTAATCGCAGGGGGTCCATGTGTTCAGCCTTCATCCTATTCCCGCCCTTTCCGACAACTACATCTGGTGTCTCGCCGACGGCCAGTCCGGCAAGGCGCTGATTGTCGATCCCGGCCAGGCAGCGCCGGTTGAAGTCTATCTGGCCGAACACCATCTGATACTGGACACCATTCTGGTAACCCACCATCACCCGGACCATGTTGGCGGCATTCAGGCTTTGCTCGCCCAACACCCGCACACTCGGGTTGTGGGCCCGTCGGAGTCACCCTATCAGGGCAGCACTCATCCGGTCCGCCCCGGCGATGAAGTGGTCTGGCAAGGCATGACGTTTGACGTGCTGCCTGTGCCCGGGCACACGCTGGATCATCTGGCGTTTTTTTCCGCCGACGCCATTAACGGGCACTGCACCCTGTTCTGTGGCGACACCCTGTTTGCCTCCGGCTGTGGCCGGCTTTTTGAGGGAACCCCCGAACAGATGCAGCGTTCGCTGGCGACGTTGCGGGAATTGCCGGGCAATACCAAGGTCTGCTGTGCCCATGAGTACACCCTCGCCAATCTGCGGTTTGCGAGGCATTGGCTGCCCGGCGATCTGGCGCTGGAATCTTTCGAGGCAGACTGCCGCGCAAAGCGTGAACAGGGGGTACCAACCGTACCGACTACCCTGGAACAGGAACGCCAACTGAACCCGTTCCTGCGCTGGGATGACCCGCTGGTCATTGAATCGGCACGACAGTATGCCCAGCGTCACCACTTACGGATGGCGTCGGACGCCGACGTATTCGCGGCGGTGCGCCACGGCAAGGATCACTTCTGAGGTGCACCCGGTCATAGCCCGCTTTGGCCTTACGTTTCTTGTCATAGACGTAACACGGCAATTCTTGACCCGCTTTTGGGCCCTCCCTAGAATCCGTCACGTATTTGTAAATGTGACCTAATTCTCCGGCGGGCGGCGGTGTCGCTCCCGGTTCTACCGGATCTGATTGTTATGTCCATCAAACGTGTCTCGTGCATTGTCGCGCTGTCATCCTTCATCGCGGCGTGCAGCAGCCAGCATGTTCTGGAGAACTGGCATTCTCCCTCCGCCTGGCTCAAGGACGACGATGCGACCCGTTCAGCTACCCCCATGGAGTCCGATGACGTTGTGGTCGCCCGGGGTGAAGAAGACCTCAAGGCTGCCATCGCTTCCGGGGAAGATATCGCCGATGCCCCGGTGGACGACGCGATCGCCCCGGAGCTTCAAGACAAAGCGCGAGATGCCCGCAAGAAACTCGACAGTTCCGAGACTCAGTCTAAAGAACCGCCAGCAGTCGACAATTTATGGGATCGCCTCAGAGCCGGTTTCAGGATGGATCACTCAGTGGATGATCCCCGTGTGCAGATGCAGCTTGAATGGTATGCAAATCATCCCCGCTACATCGAGCGTGTCGTTGAACGTGGCTCCCGCTACCTGTACCACATCATTGGCGCCGCTGAGGCCATGAATCTCCCGACAGAACTGGCACTGCTCCCCATCGTCGAGAGCGCATTCGATCCCTTCGCCTATTCACACGGACGCGCCTCGGGCCTGTGGCAGTTCATCCCCTCTACCGGTAAGTATTTCGGCCTCACCCAAAGCTGGTGGCACGACGACCGCCGTGATGTGCTCAAGGCGACCGAAGCCGCCATGACTTACCTTGACCGTCTGGCTACCCGGTTCGATGGCGACTACACCCTCGCCCTGGCTTCCTACAATGCCGGCGGCGGGACAGTGTCCAGCGCTATCCGGCGTAATCGGAACGCCGGCAAGCCGACGGACTACTGGTCTCTGAGTTTGCCGCGGGAGACCCGTCACTATGTCCCCAAGCTGATCGCCCTGGCACGCATTTTCGACGACCCCGCGGCCTATGGCATCACGCTGCCACCGTTGAAGGATCAGCCCTATTTCGAAGTGGTCAAGACCGGCTCCCAGCTTGATCTGGCCCGGGCTGCAAAGCTTGCCTCCGTGGACATTGAAGAAATCTACTTACTGAACCCCTCCTATAACCGGTGGGCGACCCACCCGGAAGGACCACACAGGCTGCTGGTGCCCAAGGAGAACGCTGATCAGTTTCGGGCGGCACTGGCGGATTTTCCGGAAAACCAGAGAGTGTCATGGCACAGTTACACGGTGGGCAGCGGCGACACCCTGAGCAGCATTTCCCACGAGTTCTCCACGACACCAGACGTGTTGCAGCAAGTTAACAGGCTGGATGGCGATATGATCCGTATCGGCCAGCAGTTACTCATTCCGTCCGCCAGCAAAACCTCCGATGCCTACGCCCTCAGCGCGCCACAGCGCCTGGAACGTTTGCAGAGTCGTGAGCGTGAAGGGCAAAAGATCCGCTACACCGTGCGCAAAGGCGACACCTTCTGGGATATTGCCCGCGAACACAGGGTGAGCGTGCGCCAAGTGGCGGCCTGGAATGGCATGGCTCCCGGCGACCCCCTGATTGCCGGGAAGGAACTGGTCATCTGGTCAAAAGCGGCCAGCCCTACCCAAGTCGCCAGTGCAAGAGACGATGCGATGGTCCGCCGGATCGGATACCGTGTTCGCTCTGGCGACTCCCTTGCCAAGATTGCAAGCCGGTTTTCAGTGAAGGTCAGGGACATCGCTTCATGGAACGATCTTAATATTGATCGTTATCTGCAACCCGGCCAGAATCTGGTACTCTACGTCGATATAAGAAACAGTCCATAACGTGCGAGAACCATGATAAAAATACGGAAAAACCTCTGTATGTTGTCTGGAACCCTCAAGGCTTTAGGGCTCACTCTTGCGACCCTGGCTGCCGTTCCGGCATTGTCGCAGGAGTCCGACAGCGTCGAACCCAGCCACGGCATTGCCATGCACGGGGAGCTGAAATACCCCCCCGGTTTTACTCATTTGGACTATGTCAATCCGGATGCACCCAAAGGCGGCACCGTTGAACTCGCGGTGGTGGCGAACGGTTTTGACAGTTTCAATCCTTTTGTGGTTCGCGGAGTCGCCGCGGCGGGTGCCAGTACCTATCTTTATGACACCCTGATGGAATCCTCTGCGGATGAACCTTTCTCCGAGTATGGACTGATAGCTGAGTCCATCGAAGTCCCAGACGATCGCAGCTATGTGGTGTTCAACCTTCGCGAGGAGGCGCGCTTTCACGACGGGGAGCAGATCACTGCCGATGACGTAAAGTTCTCGTTCGACATTCTGACCACCAAGGGCCACCCGTTCTACCGGAGTTATTACGCCGACGTAACCGCTGCGACGGTGGTGACACCAACCCGGATCCGGTTTGACTTTGGCGAGACCCGCAACCGGGAACTTCCGCTGATTCTTGGGCAACTGCCCGTTCTGCCTGCTCATTATTGGGCGGACAGGGCTTTTGACGATAACGGGCTTGATATCCCTGTCGGGAGCGGCCCATACCGCATCGCATCTTATGAAGCGGGGCGCTCGGTGACCTATGAGCGGGTAAAGGATTATTGGGCGGCTGACTTGCCGATGCGCAAAGGGCGGTTCAATTTCGACCGGATCGTTTATGAATACTACAACGACGATACGGTAGCGCTTGAAAGCTTCAAGGCGGGCAACTTTGATTTCCGGCTGGAAAGCTCCGCAAAAAACTGGGCTACCGCCTACACCGGCAATGCCTTCGATGAGGGGCTGATAACCAAAGAAGCCGTTGAACACCAGCGCCCCAGCGGCATGCAGGGGTTCCTTTTCAATATCCGTAGAGACGTCTTCAGCGACCCGAAGGTGCGTGAAGCCCTCGCTTATGCTTTTGATTTTCAGTGGGCCAACAGCAATCTTTTCTTCGATCAGTACACCCGAACTGACAGCTATTTCGAGAACAGCGAACTCGCCTCCAGCGGACTGCCACATGGTGAGGAGCTGGCAATTCTGGAGCCTTTCCGGGACCAGTTAAGTCAGGACGTTTTTACCAAAGAGTATGTCCCGCCTGACAGCGGCAATGGTCGTACGATGCGGGACAACCTCAGGACGGCTCTGACGCTCCTGAGGGAAGCAGGGTATGAAATCCGCGATGGCAAGATGGTGCACGGTGAAACGGGCAAGCCACTGGCCTTCGAGATACTTCTGTTCCAGAAAAGCTTTGAGCGGGTTGCCTTGCCGTTCAAACAGAACCTTGGGCGCCTGGGGGTTGATGCCACCATTCGTCTGGTGGACACCAACCAGTACATCCAGAGACTTCGTAACTTCGACTTCGACATGATCGCGCAGGTTATACCGCAGTCCAATTCACCCGGTAATGAACAGCGGGAATACTGGCACTCCAGTGCTGCCAATATCCCGGGCTCACGGAACTACATCGGTGTGTCAGATCCCGTCATCGACCAATTGGTTGAGCAGGTCATTCAGGCTCCAGACCGGGAATCCCTGGTGCACCGGGTTCGGGCCTTGGACCGAGTCCTGCTGCATGGGCATTACGTAATACCCCACTGGCACCTTAGTCGTGATCGCATCGCCTACTGGAACAAACTCCAGCGCCCAGAGGTCACACCCGATAATGGCATCGATCTGAACAACTGGTGGATCAAACCCTGATCCGTTCCGCACCACGAGCTGTAACCTAAGGATTCGCTCCTCAGATGGGCCTTTACATACTTCGGCGCCTGATGTTGATCATTCCGACTCTGATCGGAATCCTCCTACTGAACTTCATTATCGTTCAGGCCGCGCCGGGTGGTCCGATCGAACAGCTGATCGTCGAGATGGAGGGTTATGGCGGCAGTACCCTGGCTCGCGCTGGGGGCGGAAACACCGGTGGCGAAGTAGTAACCGGAGCGGGCGACAGCCGTGGCTCACGGGGTCTGTCGCCGGAAATTCTGGCTGAAATAGAAGCCATGTACGGTTTTGATAAACCGGCCCATGAGCGCTTTTTGATGATGCTCGTGGACTATGCCACCTTCAATTTCGGCGATTCCTTCTTTCGAGACCAGTCCGTGGTCGAACTGATTATCGACAAGTTGCCGGTGTCGATCTCCCTCGGGCTGTGGTCAACCCTGATTATCTACCTGATTTCGATTCCCCTGGGCATTCGCAAAGCAATGCGTGATGGCTCCCGGTTCGACGTCTGGACCAGCTCCGCCATCGTAATCGGTTACGCCATTCCCGGATTTCTGTTCGCGATTCTTCTGATTGTTCTGTTTGCCGGAGGCAGCTATCTGGACTGGTTCCCCCTGCGCGGCCTGACCTCATCCAATTTTGACAGCATGACCTGGTATCAGCAGATTGGTGACTACTTCTGGCACCTCGCACTGCCCATCACCGCGAATGTGATCGGTGGATTCGCCACACTGACGTTGCTGACAAAAAACTCTTTTCTGGATGAAATCGGTAAACACTATGTGGTGACCGCCCGCGCCAAAGGTCTGGAAGAAAAGCAAGTGCTCTATGGCCATGTGTTTCGCAACGCCATGCTGATTGTCATCGCCAGTATGCCAGGCGTCCTGGTAACCCTGTTCTTCACTGGCTCTCTGCTGATAGAGGTTATTTTCTCGCTGGACGGGCTCGGGCTACTTGGCTTTGAGGCGGCCCTTAATCGGGATTATCCGGTCATTTTTGGTACCCTCTACATTTTCACCCTGATGGGCCTGATACTGAAGTTGGTCAGTGATTTGACCTACACCTTTGTGGATCCTCGCATCGACTTTGAAAGCCGGGAGGGAGAGTGATCGCTTTGTCGCTGTCCCCCATCCAGCAAAGGCGGTTGAGAAATTTCCGTAACAATCGCCGCGGATTCTGGTCCCTGTGGATTTTTCTGGCCATCTTTGGACTGTCGCTTTGCGCTGAATTAATCGCTAACGACAAACCCCTGTTTGTGTCCTATCAGGGCGAGTGGTACTTTCCGATCATCGAAACGGTCTCCGGTGAAACCTTCGGGGGGTTTCTGCCGACCGAGGCAGACTATCGAGACGACTTTATCACTGAAGAAATCAACGCCAACGGATGGATGATCTGGCCGCCCATCCGATTCAGTTACAACACCATAAATTATGACCTGAAGGCACCCTCCCCGGCGCCGCCAAGCTCGATAAACTGGCTGGGTACCGACGATCGGGGTCGCGACGTGGCAGCCCGGGTTATCTACGGGCTGAGGATCTCCATCCTTTTTGGCCTGACTCTAACTCTGGCCAGTTGCGTGGTCGGCGTCACGATTGGTGCCATTCAGGGTTATTACGGTGGCAAGGTGGACTTGCTCGGCCAGCGCTTCGTCGAAATCTGGTCCGGCCTGCCCATGCTGTACCTGCTCATCATCCTGTCCTCGATTGTGCAACCCAATTTCTGGTGGCTACTGGGCATCATGCTACTGTTCAGCTGGATGGGCCTGGTCGACGTGGTGCGTGCTGAGTTCCTGCGGGCCCGCAATTTTGAATACGTGCGCGCCGCCAGAGCGCTGGGGCTGGATAATCGCCGTATCATGTTCCGGCACATTCTTCCGAACGCCATGGTGGCGACCCTGACCTTCCTGCCTTTTATCCTGACCGGCGCCATTACCGGGCTGACCTCGCTGGATTTCCTGGGCTTCGGATTGCCTTCCGGGTCGCCGTCGCTGGGTGAGCTGATTGCCCAGGGCAAAGCCAACCTGCATGCGCCCTGGCTGGGGATCTCAGCATTCGTGTCCTTGTCGCTGATGCTGACGTTGCTGGTATTTGTGGGCGAAGCTGTTCGTGATGCCTTTGACCCGAGAAAAAACTGACATGAGCGACCTGCTGACCGTAACCAACCTCTCGATTCAGTTCGACGACGCCCCGCCAGTGGTGCAAGGGCTCTCGTTCGGAATTCTGCCGGGCGAAACCCTGGCGCTGGTGGGTGAAAGTGGCTCCGGTAAATCCGTGTCGGCGTTGTCGGTTCTCCGGCTGCTGGATGAACGTCATGTCCGCTACCCCGCGGGCCAGATTCTTTATCAGGGGGAGGACCTGCTCCAGGCTCCGGAAAAACGCCTGCGCCAGATCCGCGGGCGGGAAATCAGCATGATCTTTCAGGAGCCCATGACGTCCCTGAATCCCCTTCATACGGTGGAAAAGCAGATCTCCGAGACACTCGCCCTGCATAAAGGCATGCGAGGCCCGCAGGCCCGGGAACGCTGTCTTGAGCTACTGCATCTGGTCGGCATAACGGAGCCGGAGCGTCGTCTTGGCAGCTACCCGCACCAACTGTCTGGAGGTCAGAAGCAGCGGGTGATGATCGCCATGGCCCTGGCCAATGAACCCGCACTGCTGATTGCCGATGAACCCACCACGGCGCTGGACGTCACCGTCCAGAAACAGGTGCTGGAACTACTCAAATCCCTCCAGCAGCGGCTGAATATGGCGCTGCTGCTGATCACCCATGACCTGGGCCTGGTTCGCCGTTATGCCGATAAGGTGGTGGTCATGGAGCGCGGGCGATGTGTTGAAGCCAATGCAACGGCGGCCCTGTTCGAGCACCCGGAACACCCCTACACCTGTAAACTGCTGGACGCGGATCCCCCGGAGTCGCCCATCGTCAGCCGCGACGCCCCGGAGACACTGCTTGAGGTCAACAACCTCAATATCGAGTTTGTGATTCGCAAAAACCTGTTAGGTCGGGTGAAAGAGAGTTTCAAGGCGGTTCAGAATGCCTCGTTTACCGTTAACAGGGGTGAGACCCTTGGGATTGTCGGCGAGAGCGGCAGCGGCAAGACCACCATCGGCCATGCTCTGCTCAAACTGACCAGCGCCACCGGCAGCCTCCGATTTGCGGGTACAGAGCTCGGATCGCTGAATCAGAAACAGTTCCGGCCCTGGCGCAAGCGCATCCAGATCGTGTTCCAGGACCCGTTCGGCAGCCTCAGCCCGCGAATGTCCGTCGCTGAAATTGTCCGGGAAGGCCTCGACATCCATGACCCGGAGAACCGCAGTGAACACGACGCCCGGGTTATTCAGGCCCTGGCCGATGTGGGGCTTGATCCGGAAGCGCGACACCGATACCCGCACGAATTCTCCGGCGGCCAGCGCCAGCGCATTGCAATCGCCCGGGCGCTGGTACTGCAACCGGAACTGATCATTCTGGATGAGCCCACCTCTGCCCTGGACCGCACGGTGCAGAAGCAGGTCATCGAGCTACTGCGGGACCTTCAGGCCCGTTATCGTCTAAGCTACATTTTTATCAGTCATGATCTGGCGGTGGTACGGGCACTCAGCCACCAGTTGCTGGTGCTGCACCAGGGCCGGATCGTGGAATACGACCGTGCCGAACGCATTTTCCGCGAGCCCCGGGAGCCGTACACCCGGGAATTGCTGAATGCTGCGTTCTTCCATCAGTCTACGACCAATTGACCGTTACCCGGCCGAAGGTGGTCGGGGATAATGCGCCGAAACCAAGGAACACACAGGGAGCAAAAACCCATGGGAATTCTCAGTGGCAAGAAAGCACTGATTGTTGGCGTCGCCAGCAAGCATTCCATCGCCTACGGCATCGCCGAAGTATTCGCCCGCGAAGGCGCCGAACTGGCCTTTACCTACCAGAATGAGAAACTGCAGGGCCGCGTCGAGAAGTTCGCCGACCAGTGGGGCAGCAAACTGACGTTCCCCTGCGACGTAGCCAGCGATGAGCAGATCGACAGCGTGTTCGCCGAGCTGGGCAAGCACTGGGACAGGATTGACATCATCATCCACGCCGTTGGTTTCGCGCCGGCACATGAGCTGAACGGTAACTATGTCGACGTTACCACCCGCGAAGGCTTCCGTATTGCCCACGACATCAGCTCCTACAGTTTTGGTGCCCTGGCCAAAGGTGCCCGGCAGATGATGGGCGAAGGCAGCAACCTGCTGACCCTGAGTTACCTGGGCGCAGAGCGGGTTCTGCAGAACTACAACGTGATGGGTCTGGCGAAGGCGTCACTTGAGGCAAATGTACGGTACTTGGCTGCCAGCCTGGGTAAAGACGGCATCCGCGTGAACGGCATCTCCGCGGGCCCGATCAAGACCCTGGCCGCGTCCGGTATCGCCAGCTTCCGCCGCATGCTGGCTGAAAACGCCAAGCGCGCGCCCCTGCGTCGTAACGTGACCACAGTAGAAGTGGGAAATGCCGCGGCATTCCTGTGCTCTGACATGGCCTCTGGTATTACCGGCGAGATCACTTACGTAGACGCCGGCTTCAACATCACCGGCATGGGTGAACTGGAAGACTAGGCCTTGTCAACGTCAGGCTGCTGCGACGGTGGCCTGACGTATTTCGTTTATGAGGGGCGGCCCCACCCGTCAACTGCGAACAAGCGCCTCTGCTACCGCCTCCATCCATTCCAGATAATCGGTATTATCCGACGGAACGATCTGGATGCCACTGAGAAACCCTTCTCCGGTTTCCCGGCACCACACCACCTCGACCATCAACCGGAACGGCTCAGGCCGCTTGCCCAGAAACGCCTCGGTGGGCAGCAAAGCGCCAACCAGGAACGGCTCGGCAGACACCAAACGGAATCCACGGGCAGATATGTCACGGATCTGGCAATCAAGCGACCGTGCCGGCAACTCCGGTAATGAGGAAGGCTCTACGGACTCGGTCTGTACCCGGGCCATGGCTCGTGCCGTCAGACGGTAATCGTCACGCTGTTCGCGGCCCGTTGCGTCAACGTCAGCGCCAAACTCGTAGTCCCTGTCTGCCATGTTACCCTCCCCTTACTGTTCCAGTTTCCATTCAAATCAGCACACCGGGTTCCGCCTCTACTGGCGACCCACCCGGATGCGACCCACCACCCGGCTCAGGGTGTCGTCAAACTCTGCGGCGCTGCCCAGCACCCGGATACGGCCAGCGGCCACTTCGGAAACCAGATCTTCCTCGCGGAATTCCGTGCGATTGAGCCCCAGCCGGTCGACGAACACCAACTTTCGGGAGGCCGTAATCCGGACCGCCAGTTTCAGCCGGCAGGTCTGGGAGTCGTCCTGCGCGGACTTGCACTGAACCCAGCCGCCCAGGGGTATGCCTTCTACCTGCTTCTGGGCAATCGCCTGACGTTCAGCCTGCAACCGCGCCTGTTCGGCTTGCTCATCCTCCACACGCTGGCGTTCCTGCTCGGCCTGCTGGCGTTCCTGCTCCGCCTGCTGCCGGGCCAGCTCGGCGGCTTTCTCCGCTTCGGCTTCCCGTTTCCGTTGCTCGGCGGCCGCACGTTCCTGGCGCAAGGCCTCGGCTCGCTGGCGGGCTTCGTCGGCCGCCCGCTCGCGCTCCAGAACCTGCTTCTGGCAAACCCGGGCCAGAATATCAACGGTATCGGACAGAACCTTGCCGAAAGGTGTCGGGTCCGGCAGCGGGCGCAGTTCACCGGCGTGTTGTTTACTCTGCACGGCAGCCCAGGGCTCCAGACCGAGCTTCACCCCGGCGCCGTTGGTCCAGAGCACTTCCTGGGTGGCGTCCAATAGGGCGAAGAAATACCGGCGCTGCTCGGTCTTGCCTTCGCCCTCGACAAACCAGTGCTGCTGCTGATCCACCACCGATGGCGGCGCCGCGTCGGCAAGGTCCAGCCAGCGGGCATCCCAGACAAACCGGTCTCCCGGCGGTAACGCCGGCGCCAGGGTAATGGCATCACCGCGGATACGAGCGACAAATTCGGCCTGAAGACTCTGCAGGCGCGCCTCGGGCAGGGGCTGTTCAAACGCCCGCCCCCAGACATCCGCCATGCGGTCGCCCATCTGTTCACCCACGTGATACAGGCGGTTCCTGTCCCTGTCAGACAGCGCCGGGTCGCCTATCCAGACTAGCCACTCCAGCAGCTTGTTGGCATGGCGATAAAGCTCACTGTCCACGCCCTCGGCCCAGATACTCTGTTTGAGCACGCGGTACCAGTCCTCTTTCAGGAAGCCCGCAATGGCTGCAGGCAGCTCCCTGCCGGTCAAGGCACGGCCAATCAGGGCACGGGCAAGTTGATCCGCCAGGCGTTGCCGCGCGGCGCCCTGCTCCGTTTCCAGCAGGCGGTCTCTCAGCCGGCTGACCTGGTCCTCTCGCTTGCCGGCATCGGCCACCCAGTCTTCACAGTAGGCCTCAAACGGTGCCGCCTGGCCGCTGTCAAAGCTGCCCGATACCGCAATCACCAGGTTTTCCAGCTGGTCCAGCAAGGCCCGGGATGAACGCCCCCCGTTGTCACTCCAGCCCCGCCACTCCATCAGCGCGTCGAGCCAGGCCAGCACAGCCGGACTGAACGCTTCTGCCCTACGGTCTTCCAGTTGCCACGCCAGCCAGAACCTCAGGCGAGCCACCCGGGATACCAGGGCGGCGTGCAGGCCACTGGTTTTCAGGTACACATCCATGATCCGATCGGCCAGGTAGGCCGAATTGACCTGTCGGACGGTCCATTCGACGTCTACCGACCGCAACACGTCCGTCACCCGTTCGTCCCGCTGTTCGGTCCAGCAGGAAAACAGCAGGGGTCGCCAGTCAGGGGTGGGATCGGTGTCGGAACGGCTGGCAGGATATGGCATTTCGGGGACCCGAATGCCGCTCAGTATCGCGCCGATATGCTGGCCCGGTCCTTTGGCTGAGGTGTCGCCGGAGCGAGATTTTCGTGGCGTTTGCGACATCCGTTACCTGCAGCCTGGGAGCAATGAGAAGCGTTGAAAAGGGCCTGTAAATAACGCAGTATAACCAACACGCCGGGGTTTACTGCAACTGATGTACGGCGCTGTTTGAACTAAATTCCGGTCATCGGGCTCTGTGGCCTGATCGGCCCAACGAATGAATTCGGGGAAGCACAACAAGATGTCGGGCAAGAAACTGGAAAACCTGAACGTGGCCAGCCAGGAACCACTGATCACCCCAGAAGCACTCAAGACGGAACTGCCACTGTCAGACAAGGCTGCCGATACCGTAGCCGCTGGCCGTCAGGCCATTTATGACATCATGGACGGCAAGGACCATCGCCTGTTTGTGGTGGTGGGCCCCTGCTCCATTCACGACGTCGACGCAGCACTGGATTACGCCAACCGACTCAAGAAACTGGCGGACGAAGTCAGCGACACCCTCCTGATCGTGATGCGGGTGTATTTCGAGAAGCCGCGGACCACGGTCGGCTGGAAAGGCCTGATCAACGACCCGCACCTGAACGATACCTTTGACATCGAGCAGGGCCTGCACATTGGCCGCCGCCTGCTGCTGGACATCAACGAACTGGGCCTGCCTGCCGCAACTGAGGCGCTGGACCCGATCTCCCCGCAGTATCTGCAGGACACCATCGCCTGGTCGGCCATCGGTGCCCGTACCACCGAATCCCAGACTCACCGTGAGATGAGCAGCGGGTTGTCCATGGCCATCGGCTTCAAGAACGGTACTGACGGCAGCCTGGATGTCGCCGTCAACGCCATGAAGTCTGTGTCGCACCCCCACAGCTTCCTGGGCATTGACCAGCAGGGCAAAGTCGCGATCATCCGTACCAAGGGCAACAACTACGGCCACGTAGTGCTGCGCGGTGGCGGTGGTAAGCCGAACTACGATTCCGTTAACGTTGCTCTGTGCGAGCAGGCGCTGACCAAGGCCAAGCTGCGGCCCTCCATCATGGTGGATTGCAGCCATGCCAACTCCAGCAAGGACCCGGCCATTCAGCCGCTGGTCATGCAGGACGTGACCCACCAGATTCTGGAAGGGAACACCTCCATCCAGAGCCTGATGGTGGAAAGTCACATTAACTGGGGCAATCAGTCCATCCCGGAGAACCTGGCAGACCTGAAATACGGCGTATCCGTCACGGACGCCTGCATTGACTGGGAAACCACTGAGAAAGCCATCCGCGACATGCGGACCAAGTTGAAAGACGTACTGCCGAAGCGGGGCCGCTAAGCCCCGTTTGCACCCAGCCAGTCCAGCCGGTTACGCAGCGACACCACGTCGCCAATGATTACCAGCGTGGGCGGCTGGACGTCGCTTTCCGTCACCCTGTCGACGATGGTCGACAGGGTACCGACCACCACCTTTTGATCCGGCGTCGTGCCTTTCGATACCAGAGCCACCGGCATGTCCGGCCTCATGCCGTGCCGGGCAAGCTCGCGGCAGATGATCGGCAAACCCACCAGCCCCATGTAGAACACCAGCGTCTGGTTGTTCTGGACAAAATCGCTCCAGGACAGATCGCAGGTGTCGTTTTTCAGATGCCCGGTGACAAACCGGACGGACTGGGCGTGATCCCGGTGAGTGAGCGGAATGCCGGCGTAGGCAGCACAGCCGGACGCCGCTGTAATCCCAGGCACCACCTGAAAGCGAACCCCCGCCTCAGCCAGGGTTTCAATTTCCTCGCCGCCCCGGCCAAAGATAAATGGGTCGCCGCCTTTCAAACGAACTACCCTTCGTCCCCCTTGAGCCAGCTCAACCAGCCGACGATTGATCTGGTCCTGCGGCAGGGTGTGGTTCGAGCGTTGCTTGCCGACGTGGATCTTCTCGGCGCGTTCGGGAATCAGGGCAAGGATGTCCGGCGACACCAGACGGTCGTACAACACCACTTCAGCGGCCTGGATCAGACGCCAGGCCTTGAGCGTGAGCAGTTCCGGATCGCCGGGGCCAGCCCCGATCAGAGCGACCTCACCCGGTGAGTCGTTGGGGTTGTCGGTCACCGGGTTGGTCGCGAACCGTTCTGGGGCAGACCAGGGCGTCCTGCCCTTCTCTGGTGCATCGTCCTGCTGTTGACTCATTGGATCCTTTCAATGCCTCTCATGTAAGGTTTGAGCACATCCGGCACCAGGATACTGCCGTCGGCCTGCTGGTAATTCTCCATCACCGCAATCATGGCACGACCGACCGCAAGACCCGAACCATTCAGGGTGTGAACAGGCTCGGGCTTACCGGTTTCCGGGTTTCGCCAGCGAGCTTGCATACGCCGTGCCTGAAAATCACGAGTGTTGGAACAGGATGAAATTTCCCGGTATTTGCCCTGCCCCGGCAGCCAGACTTCGAGGTCGTAGGTTTTTGCAGCAGAGAAACCCATATCGCCGCCACACAGGGTCACCACGCGATAAGGCAACTCAAGCAGCTGCAGCACTTTCTCGGCGTGGCCGGTGAGCTGCTCCAGCGCTTGGGTAGAGTCTTCCGGGCGCACCACATGTACCAGCTCCACCTTGTCAAACTGGTGCTGGCGAATCATTCCACGCGTGTCCCGGCCGTGCGAGCCCGCCTCGCTGCGGAAACACGGCGTATGGCACACCAGTCTCAGCGGCAGCTCGCGGTCATCCAGAATGGTGTCTGACACCAGATTGGTCGCCGGTACTTCGGCGGTCGGAATGAGGTAAAGGGGATTCTCGCCTTCGGTTTTGAACAGGTCTGCCTCGAATTTCGGCAACTGGCCGGTCCCGAACAGCGCGTTGGCGTTTACCAGATACGGTACGTAGGCCTCGGTGTAGCCGTGCTCCTCGGTGTGAAGATCGAGCATGAACTGAGCAAGCGCTCGGTGCAGGCGCGCCAGGGGGCCTTTCATCACGGCAAAGCGGGAATGGGCAAGATCGGAGGCTTTTTCGAAATCCAGCCCCTTGATCTGCTCGCCCAGAGTCACGTGGTCTTTCGGCTCGAAGTCGAACGACCGGGGAGTGCCCCAGACCCGGGTCTCCACGTTGTCGTCTTCGCTCTTGCCTTCCGGCACGTCGTCATCCGGCAGATTGGGAATGCCTGACAGGAACGCAGTGAGGGCTTCCTGGACTTCGCGCAGTTCATCTTCGGCGTCAGCCCGCTGCTTCTTCAGAGACTCAACTTCATCCAACAGTGGCTGGATGTCCTCACCGGCGGCCTTGGCTTTGCCTATGGATTTGGAGCGCTTGTTCTGTTCACTCTGCAAGGATTCCGTGCGCACCTGAATGGACCGGCGACGTTCCTCGAGGGACTCGAAGGCAGCTACATCAAAATCGAAGTGTTTGACGGCCAGGCGGCGGGCGATCTCTTCTGTCTGGGTGCGGACGCGTTTCGGATCGAGCATGATTATCCTGATGGTTCGGTTGCAAAGTGGGTCAAGAATGTAC
>DASSWD010000366.1:0-2904 GCA_035705335.1 Marinobacter sp.
ATGCAGGTGATCACTACCAACCGCTTCCGCACCCTGGAACAGGTGCAGGACAGTGACCAGTTTGTGTACCGCAAACGCCGCCTTGAATCCGACACGACCCACACCGAACAAGAGCCAGATCATGCCTGATTTTTCTGACACCCCGGAAACCGCGGAAACGATGCAAGCGGAACACGGGCATAGCCCGATGCAGGAAACCCGCTTTGACGAGATTTTGCCGGCTCACAGCGCCGCCATTTACCGGGAGTTCCAGGCCGGGCGGGTGATCGTGCGGGATGTCTGGGACTCTAACCGCTCCGAACTGCGGGCCAATCCGCTCTACAACCTGCTGTACAACCATCTGTCTCACTTCCGCACCTTCTACGAACACCTGGGTAGCGAATTGGTGTTCAACGAGACCGGTGCCTTCTTCTTCCTCAAAGAAAGCAGCGATGACGAGAGCGAAGAGCACGATGAAAACGCCTTCCGGGTGCAGGTGGTGTTATTGCTGATCGGCCGGTATTTCGCCCGCAGCGGGCGGGATCTGGACTATCTGGGCAGGGCCGACGCGGGGCTCAACGAGCAGGACCTGGCCGCGCTGGCCGCCGATGACGAGTACCAGGACATCCTGCGCGCCGCACGGTTCGAGAAAGGCCTGCCGGAATCCCTGGACTACCTGGACAAACGCAACCTGCTGTTCCGCACCGGCCCCGACCGCTGTTTTCTCAGCACCGCAGGCCTGTACTTCCTGAATCAACTGGTCAGCGAGTACGAGCGCGGCTAAGGTAAACACTGACCTTTGCCATCCGGGAGTGCTTGTTTGGCTGAACCGACTCTGTTCCGACCCCGCCGGCGTCGCGGCTGGCTTTGGCTGGCCTTGATCGCGCTGATGGTTGCTGTCGCCCTGCCACGGGTGTGGCAACCGGCGCCCGTGGAAGAGCGGCTGGTGCAGGTACACGCGAAGGATACCTTTGGGCCGGGTTCTGACCTGCTGCGCGAGCCGGTGCCGGTTCAGGCCCTGTTGTTGGATTATCAAAGCGACCGCTTGTTGTCGTTGAAAGCTCAGGCAGCCTTGCACGTCTACCCTCAACGCAGTCGCACCCTGTTTGACCTGTTTGGTGAGGAGCCGGAGTTTCGCCAGGCGTTGCGGGCCCATGGCGAGCATTTGATTCCCCCGGCGGCCTACTTTTACGAAAACCCCGTACGCACGATTGAAGTGCTGAATCGCCTTTCGGGCAACGGCGAGAACCTCACGCCGGAGCAGCGGGCCTGGTACGCCATCAACTTTGCCAACCGCGAAGGGCAGGATTTCGTCGGCCAGTTTGTGGTGGCGCCGGATGGCGAGATTCAATGGCTGTGGACAGATCGGATCACCGAGGGCGTCACCCAGTTCTTCACCAGTGGCATCCGCACCCTGGAAGCCCGCTACCGAACCGATCAGCCTATCCGCGCCAGTGATATCGGCTGGGCCGCGGTGGATGCCGTCATCATTGGCAGTGCCGTCAAGTTCGTGAAAGCCGGGCGCGCGGCGGCTGCCACCACCCGGGCGGCCACAGTCACCAGCCGCTCCGCTGCGTATTCCTCTCGCCTGGCACGCGCCGGGCGTATGGCGTCGGTGATGGTCAGCAACGCAAAGTGGCCCGCTGCGATTGCGCTCGGCTATGTGGTGATCAAACACCCCGTCTTGCTGAACGACATGTTCGCTGGTGTAGCCAATGTGCTGGGCGTTCCGCCTTGGGCCGTGCAGGTGCCCGGCTGGTTTCTGGTGCTGTTACCGTTGCTGGTGTTGCTGAGGTGGCTGGCCCGACTCCTGACCTGGGTTCTGTCGCCCTTGGTCAGTCGGCGCGGTTGAATACGGCCGGTCTGATCACCACCTGTCTCCGTAACCTTCCCAACATTTGCGAAAAGGAGAAACGGCTATGAGCACACAACCCGTTATGCTGATCACCGGCGCATCCTCCGGCATTGGCGCTGAAACCGCCAGAGCCGCTGCAAAACAAGGGTATCGGCTGGTGCTGGCAGCGCGCTCTAAAGACAAGCTCATTGGGTTACAAGACGAACTGGGCGGCCCCGAGGTTGCCCTTGCCCTGCAGTGTGATGTGCAAAGCTCCGATGACCAGAAACAGATGGTGGAGGATGCCCTCAAAGCCTTTGGCCGGATTGATGCCGTCTTCGCCAACGCCGGTCGTGGTGGTGAGCCTGGCGGCTTCAGCAAGGCCAATCCCGATGTCTGGAAAGACATGATCCTGACCAACGTACTGGGCGTTGGCCTGACCATTCAGCATTGCCTGCCGGCCCTGCGTGAAAGCAAGGGGCACCTGTTGCTAACCGGGTCCGCGGCTGGCCGGGTCACCATTCCCGGCTCTATGTACAGTGCCACCAAATGGGCGGTGTCGGCCATTGGTTACGGTGTTCGGGAAGAACTGCGGGGCTCCGGTATTCGCGTGACGCTGATCGAGCCCGGCATGGTAGACACCCCGTTCTTCGACGAGCAGCCGGCTCACGCCCTGAAGCCGGAAGACATCGCCGAGGCCGTCATGTACGCGGTGTCGCAACCTGCCCATGTAGACGTCAACGAGATTTTGGTGCGCCCGACACCGGCTCTGGATAAGTAATCGCTAAACGGAGATGCAGCCCGCTATGTCAGAAACAACCCCAACCGGCACTCAGAAAGTCGCTCTGGTAACCGGCGGTGCAAAAGGCATCGGCCGCAGTATCGTGCTTCACCTGGCCAATGCCGGCTGGAGAGTGGCGTTTTGCGACACTGACGCGAATGTGGGCGATCAACTGGCCGCCACCGCCGCAGGGCTGCGATTTATCGCGGCGGATGTGTCGTCAGAGCCAGAAGTAGCGCGCTGCATCGCCGACACAGTAGAGTGGGGCGGTCGCCTCGATGCCTTGATCAATAACGCAGGCATCGCCGAC
>DASSWD010000367.1:0-6214 GCA_035705335.1 Marinobacter sp.
CAAGCGGTTCTCGGCTTCTTGATAAAGGGCAGAGGCAACGCCTTTGCGGGCGTAGTTGGGTGCAGTGAACATCAGATCAATGTGGCCGTTGGGCTCAAAGGAAATAAACCCCGCCAGATGGTCGCCGTCTTCCGCGATGAGGGTCTCCAGAGAGTCCAGGCGGTCACGCCAGGTGTCCAGGTGTGGCGTGCGGGAGGCCCACGCATAACGCTGGGTTTCATCGTAGGCGGTGGCGGTCAGTTGGTGAACCGATTCCGTAAACAGCCTCACCAGCGGGCTGAGGTCCTGAATACGGTATCCGCGAATGCTGATGGCGCTTTCCTGGGTCATGGTGCTTCAGTGTGCTTACCGGTTGCTCAAGACAACGCCGGCTTTTTCACCGGCTACTTTCAGCAGCATACCGGCACTGACAGGAAAATCCAGCACCGCGATGATGAGTATCATGTAACGTCAGACAGCGTCACAGAACGCGAGGGATCAGTTGCGTTCGCCCAGCCAGATCGCCATCAGTGCGCTGCGGCTGTTGACATTGAATTTCCGGTAGATGGAATTGATATGCTTGTGAGTCGTGGCATGGCTCTGGTCCAGGCGCTCGGCGATCTGCTTCTCCGGCATGTCTGTCAGCAGGTGCCGGGTGACCCTGCGCTCGGTGCGGGTCAGAGGCTTGTCTGCCAGCGACAACCCGTAACTGAGCATCACCCGGCGTTGGAACCAGTTGAGTCCGCGCAGCGCCGAGCTGGCAATCGCCAGATCCGTGCGGTTGAAGTTAGACTGGTCCAGTAAGCGGTAGAATACACAATATACTTCGGTGTCTGCGTTCAGGCTGGATACGACCGCAATGGAATCCCGCACTCCCCGGGCGGTGTGGGTTGCCTTGAAGTAGCTCGATTCGATGTAGCCCTCCGACATTCGTTCCCGGATGATCGACGCCCGGAAATTCCCCGCCAGTTTGATGTTCGACACCATGCAGGGCGTCGGCTTGCCCATGTCGACCTTTTTCGCTTCCTGTTTATACAGGTCCATATCCAGCGGCAGTTCGCGGAAGCTGTGAAACGGCCCCATGCGCCAGCCCAGCATTGGATCGTCCGGCGACTTCTCCTGCAGGCGGATCATGCTGAACCAGATGGCATGGTGGGCGTCGATCAAACGACCAACGCCGTCGAGCACGTGGTCCAGACTGGCACGGGTTTCAGACGCCGGGAACGCTGCCAACTGATCCCAGAGCGCATAGATGGCTTCACTGGTGTCCGGATTCAGGGCAGGGGCGGAAAAATGAATGTCAGGGCTCACAAGGTCTCCAGCCGGAATGAGGTATCCGGCTAAAGTATCGGTAGTTCCAGAGCCCGTCTATGGACTGATCAGATCATTCCGGAATTTGAGCTGGATCAAATTCCCCCAAGCGGTTCAGTTAGTCTGGAACTACAGCCGGGCCTCAGAGACGGCCTCCGCCGGGAGTTGATGTGCCAACGCCAGCTTGCCTTTGGTCAGGGTGCCGGTTTTATCAGAGCAGATGACCGTGACCCGGCCAATGTTCTCCACCACGACGGCGCGCCGCACCAAGGCCTTGCGCCGGGCCAGGCGGTACACGCCAACCCCCAGAAAGAACGTCAACACCACCGGGAACTCCTCCGGCAGGGCCGCGACCGCCAGGGTAACCGCACTGATCAGCGCATCAACCAAGCCATGCCCCTGATAGAGGCGCGTAGCGGCCAACAGCAGGCAGAAAACGGCCGCTGCCCAGATCAGCGCCGTGACCAGTCGCCCCACCGCCACCTGCAATGGAGTCCGCTCATGCTGGCCGCCGGCGCGTTGTGGGTGATGATTACCGTGGTGGTGCCGGTTTCCTGATTGGCTTTCTGCAGTGCCGCCAGTACCAGAATACCGGTGGCGGAATCCAGTGCGCCGGTGGGCTCGTCACACAGCAACACCTGCGGCCGCTTGGAAATCGCCCGGGCGATGGCCACCCGTTGCTGCTCGCCGCCCGACAACTGGGCCGGAAAATGGTCCATCCGGTTACTCAGGCCCACCATGTCTAGCGCCTGATTGGCGGGCATGGGGTCGCGTGCGATTTCCGTAACCGCCTCCACGTTCTCCAGCGCCGTCAGGCTCGGAATCAGGTTGTAGAACTGAAACACAAACCCCACAAAATCCCGGCGGTAGCGGGTGAGCGCTTTGTCATCCGCGCCCGCAAGATCCATTCCCTGATACCGAACCCGGCCGGCGGTTGGTGTGTCCAGCCCGCCCAGGATGTTCAGCAACGTAGATTTGCCCGAGCCGGAAGCGCCCAGCATCACCACCAGCTCACCGGCGTAAAGCGTCAGGTCCACACCGCGCAGTGCGTATACCTCAACGTCGCCCTGATGATAGGTCTTGGTCAGGCCGACGGTCTGGAAAACGGGCTGTGGCCGGTCGGCGTCTGGCGCCATGGTGTGGTCCGTCACGGGGTAGGTGGGGTTATTTGAGTATAGCCCCAGTTGCCCGAAGGCGCGCCAGGCGGCAACGTTCCAGTGCGGTGAAGGCGTCGTAACGTAGCGGCAGAGCCATCGCCCAGAGGATGTCCTCTCTCAATAGCCCGACATCCTGTAGCTGGGCGTCCGGTCGGTCGAGAACGGGTTTGTACAGTTTCCGGAACTGCCAGCGTTCCCTCATCCGCTTCCACCAGCACTCAAGAACGGCAATCAGGCGCAGGGGCGGCATGGCGGGCATGTAGATATCGGGCTCCGGCGGGTAGTGCACGGCTTCCGGTTCAATATCTGGGCGTTCAAACTCGTTCATTGTCGTCATCGTGAAGCTCCTCTGATGGGGAGTTTCAGGTTGCTCGACGATGTGATTTAATTAAATCTAAAAATGATGAACTCACGATTAAGAAAAAGTAAACGGATGCTGAATGATGGATCAACTCAAACCGTCGGGTTCGCCCCGTCAGCCGATTCTGGACAGCGACTTGCTCAAGGCGTTTGTGACGGTTGCCGAGTGCGGTAGCTTCACCCGGGCCGCTAGGTTGCTGTTCCGGACCCCAGCGGCAATCAGTCAGCAAATCAAGAAGCTGGAAGAGATGATCGGGCAAACCGTTTTCGTGCGAGAGCCGAGGCGGGTCTATCTATCACCGGAAGGCGAGGTTCTGCTCGGTTACAGCCGTCGGATACTCAAGCTCAGCGAAGAGGCCCTAGAGCAGTTCCGGGCGCCGTCCATCTCCGGGAAGATTACCTTCGGCACCACCGACGATATCGGTACGCGCCGCTTGCCCGGAATACTGGCACAGTTCGCCCGAGTGTTTCCGAAAGTTGAGGTGGATGTGGTCGTTATCGCCAGTCGCGAGGCATTGCGGCGTGTTCATGCCAACGAACTGGACATGGCCCTGATTGTCACCGGGAACGATGGTCAGGCTGACGATGGAGAGATCGTGCACACTGAACCGCTGGTTTGGGTGGCGCGGGAAGGTGGTCTTGCGATTGACCGGTCGCCCATTCCTCTGGCGGTCGCCAATCACGGTTGTGTCTGGCGCCGCAGCGCGCTTGATGCATTGGACGGTCGGGGCCTGAATTATCGCATTGCCTATACCTGTGAGCACTGCGCTGCCCAGGAAGCCGCAATGCTAGCTGATCTGGCCGTATCGCCGTTTCCAAAAAGCCTGATTCGGCCCCCACTGAAACAGATTGATCGTGATGATTTGCCGCCGTTACCGGAGTATCGGGTCGCGCTGATCGGCCAACCCACGTCGCCGGAAGTCCGGGCGTTGTACGACACCATCAGATCGGCGTTTGGCACTCGCTAGATCACCGCGGCTCCTGTCCGCTCAGGCGGCTTTTCTCAGCCCTCACGGAGTCCGTCAGAAAATCCATCAGTGCATGAATACGAACCACGCCACGCAGGTCCGGGTGCATCAGAAACCATAGGCCGTATTCCAGCTCTGGAATCGGGTCGGTGAGCCGCACCAGATCCGGGTCACCGTCCGCAAGGTAGCAGGGTAGAACCGCAAGCCCCATCCGTGATCGGACTGAACTCAGGATGCTGACCAGCGTGTCCACCCGGTAGACGCAGGCCGATGTCAGCCCATGTTCCGTCATCCACTGATCGACGGCTGAATCCTGAAGGCGCGGACCGGCGCCAATCCAGGGATGCGTGGCAAGCTCGGCTGTACTGAGGCCTGGCGCAAGGGCCAATTCCCGGTGGGCATAAACGGCCTGACCAATCGCCGCCAGTGGACGGCCGATCAGGTTCTCCGGCGGCCGATTGGAGGGCCGGATGGCGACGTCGGCTTCCCGGCGGGTGAGGTTGAACAGTTGATTGGAGACAGCGACATCCAGAACAATGCCGGGATACAGTCTGCGAAACGCCGTGAACAGTGGCGCCAGCAGGCCCATTAGCAAAGAATCTGTGGTGGTGATCCAGATCTCCCCGCGGGGTTCCAGGTCGCGGCCTGCGACCTTGCGCTCGGCCGCCAATGCGGCTTCCTCCATCACCCTGGCCGTGGCGGCCAACTCTTCGCCGGCCAGGGTCGGCTGATACCCCGAGCGGTAACGTTCAAACAGGATCACGCCAAGGCGCTGCTCAATCTCACCCAGCCGCCGGAATACCGTTGCGTGGCTGACCTGCAGTCGGCGGGATGCCCCGGATAACGAGCCGGCATCGGCGATAGCCAACACCAGTTCAAAATCGTTCCACGCAAGGCCGCTGCGATGCCTGTTTCCGGAACCGGGGTTCGTGTGTCCCGTTTTGCCTGTTCGATTTTGCAAAGTCTGTTCTCATATTTAGGGAATAGTTTGCATTAAAGAACAATACTAGCATGGCATTGACCTTTTCCAATGAAGGGCGGTGCAGCACGGCGTCGCCGGGAGCGTTGAGCCATGTGGATGACAGAACCGGGAATTTGCAAAGTCATGAGTGGTGCGAAAGAAGCGCCCGGACCCGAGTCAGCGTCGGGGGCTGCAGAAACGGAAATAAAGGAAAACGCGATACCAGCCCGCTATCGAAATGCCCGGGGTGGCGTCAACCTGGAACAGGTCAGGCGCGACCAGCGACGGGCGCGCAGAGACGCCCTTAGGGCGCTGGTCAGGCACCTGCTGAAAAGGATGGGTTAGATTTGGGGAATACTATCTCCTGACATTGATGCCATGATGCATAACCGCGAGCTTTCAAACCGGTACATAGAATACCGACAAAACACTACACCCTGTAACAGATCGAAAGCCGTCAGTTCGCGTATAACGTCGGTTCCAAAAAAATACTAAAAATAAGGTGGATTGTTTTGATGAATAAACATCTGATCAAACTGGCGTTTATTGCAATACTCTGGGGGCCTGGGGCGGTTCTGGCGGCGCCGCAGGAGCTGATTTTCACGCACGTGGTGAGTCCGGATACGCCGAAAGGCAAGATGGCGACCATGTTCAAGTCGATGATTGAAGACAAACTCGGGGACAGGTACACCGTGACCATATACCCGAATTCCGAGCTTTTGAACGACGAAGAGTCGGTGGATGCGATTGCCGAGGGCCGCATTCACTTCGCGGCGCCGGCACTGTCGAAGTTCGAGGCCTACACCCAGCAGCTCAAGGTATTTGATCTGCCGTTCCTGTTTCCGGATATGGACGCGGTCAACCGCTTTCAGGAAAGCCCCACCGGGCAGGCGCTGCTGACCAGCATGCAGGACAAAGGTGTTCTCGGCCTGGGCTACCTGCACAATGGTCTGAAGCAGCTGACGGCTAGTAAGCCGTTCACCCAGCCCGCCGACCTGGCCGGCCTGAAATTTCGCATTATCAACTCGGATGTGCTGCGTAAACAGTTTGAAGTGATCAACGTGGAGCCGGTACCCATGGCGTTCCCCAAGGTGTACCCGGCACTGGCGGCCAATGAAATTCAGGGGCAGGAGAACACCTGGTCCAACATCTTCTCCCAGAAGTTCTACGAGTATCAGCCCAACATGATGGAATCCAACCATGGCGTACTGGATTACATGCTGATCACCAACACCCAGTTCTGGAACGGTCTGTCTGAGGAAGACCGCCGTTACTTCGAGTTCTCCCTGAGCATGGCCTTGCGCTACGGCAACGCCGTTGCCCTGGCCAAGAGTAACAACGACAGAGCAGAACTGGCGCGAATGAAAGGTATCAACGTGGTTCGTCTCAACCCACAGCAACTGGAGGTGTGGCAGCGGGCCATGCAGCCGTTGTGGGCGGAGTATGAACCCGTCATCGGTACCGACATCATCAACGCT
>DASSWD010000368.1:0-12149 GCA_035705335.1 Marinobacter sp.
GAGCACATTGCAGACAGCCTGCACCAGGCCGCCACCGATCTGGGTTACCCGGAGCTGGAGCGGGAAGCTTACCGGGACATCATTGGGCTGGGCATGGTCGAGGCCCTTGAAAAGCTCTATCCGGGATTATCCCGTGATGAAATGCTGGCCATTCGTGAGGGATACGCCGGTTATTTTTTCCAGAAGGTGACCACGCCACAGAATGTGTTTGAAGGTATGGCGGATGTGGTGGTGGATCTTCGCGAGTCTGGTCGCAAAGTGTCGGTAGCCACCGGCAAGAGTCGCCGCGGGCTGGATATGGCGCTCACTACCAGTGGTCTTGGGCCGCACTTCGACATCACCCGGTGTGCCGATGAAACCCGCTCCAAGCCAGACCCGTTGATGTTGGTCGAGATTCTGGCGTTTTACGGGCTGGAACCGGCTGAGGCGGTGATGATTGGCGACACCCGCTACGACCTGGAAATGGCCCGCCGTATTGGTATGCCGGCGATCGGCGTGGAGTGGGGAGTACACAAGAAGGATGTGTTGGCGGATTATGACCCACACGCGGTGGTGAGCTCGGTCGGGGAACTTCGGCGGGTACTGGGGCTCTGATCCTCCGGTGCAGGGCCGCAACCCGGATTTATCTGAAACAATTTAAGGATGTAGCTGCATGAGTGATTGGGATTCAGGCAAGGAGCCGGGCTGGGGCGATGAACCCAGCCGACCGGCGACCGGGCAGCCACGTAAACGGCGCTGGCTGTTTGGCGCCCGTGATCCAGAGATGCCGCCGGCGTCGGGCCGCGACTGGCGCCTGATCGAGAAGCTGGTGATGTCTCTGCAGGCCGAGCAGCGCCGCAGTCGCCGGTGGGGTATTTTCTTCAAGCTGCTGACCTTCGGCTATCTGTTCGCCCTGCTGTTCCTTCTCCGGTCGCCTATTGGTGACAGCGTGGAGGCCAGTACCGGCAGCCATACCGCGCTGGTGGAGGTGACCGGCCCCATCGCTGCAGATGAACTGGCCAGTGCCGACAATATCATCGGGGCATTGCGGTCGGCCTTTGAAGCTGAGCGCTCGAAGGCGGTGGTGTTACGGATCAACAGTCCTGGCGGGAGCCCGGTGCAGTCCGGTTACATTTACGACGAGATCAAGCGCCTGCGTGAGGAATACCCGGACAAGAAAATCTACGCCGTGATATCTGACATTGGTGCCTCCGGGGCCTACTACATTGCCTCTGCGGCGGATGAGATCTACGCCAACCGGGCCAGTCTGGTGGGTTCCATTGGTGTTGTCGCCGGAGGTTTCGGATTCACAGAGCTGATGGATAAAGTGGGTATTGACCGGCGCCTTTACACCGCCGGGGAGAACAAGGCTTTCCTGGACCCGTTCTCGCCGGAAGAAAGCGAGCAGGTGGCGTTCTGGCAGAGCGTGTTGGAGAACACCCATCAGCAGTTTATTGACGCGGTCCGGGAGGGGCGGGGCGACCGCCTGACCGATGACGAGACCGTTTTCAGTGGCCTGGTCTGGAGTGGCGAACAGGCGCTGGAGCTTGGCCTGGTGGACGGCCTGGGCAGTACATCCTGGGTGGCCCGGCAACTGGTCGGCGAGGAAAAACTGGTGGACTACACCCGCAGCAGGTCGCCGTTCCAGGAGCTCGTTGATCAACTGGGCGTTTCGGTCGGTGAAGGGCTGGCGAACCAACTCATGGAGTCCCGGCTGGAGTTGCGTTAATCACCCTTGGCCTGGCCCTGTGTGAGCGGGTTCAGGCCGAGGTCGCGGAGTATGTCGATCAGCGCGATCAGCGGCAACCCGATCAGGCTGTTGGGGTCGCGCCCTTCAAGCCCGCTGAACAGGGCGATCCCAAGGCCTTCCATTTTGAAACTGCCGGCGCAATCGTAGGGTTGCTCGATGCGCAGGTAGTTTTCAATCTCTTCGCCGGTGAGTTGTCGAAAGTAGGCGTCAAAAGGTTCGCAGTGACTCTGCAGGGTGCCGGTGCGGGTGTCCAGTACCGCCAGCCCGGTGTAGAAGCGGACTGTCTGGCCGCTGCTTCGAGTCAACTGCGCTATGGCCTGGGCATGATTGCCGGGCTTGTTGAGCAGGGTACCATCGGGTAGGGCGGCAACCTGGTCGGAACCGATAATGATCCGGCCCGGGAAGCGGGTTGCCAGCGCCTGCGCCTTGCCGGTGGCCAGTCGCACCGCCAGATGCTCCGGGAGTTCCTGCGGGAGCGGGGCTTCGTCGATATCCGGACTGGCATGGGTAAACGGTAGCCCCAGACGCTCCAGCAATTGCCGGCGGTAAGGGGACGATGAGGCAAGCAGCAATTCGGTGGTGGCCATGGGTATCCGTTTGGTGATTGGGCGTGGCGGGTTCGGCCGTTTATCGTAAAATACCCCTATATCATTGCAAAGCGTGCGTGAAAGACGATTAAGTCTTTGACAGTCGGCCCCCTCGAACCTAAAATTGCGCGCCTATGTCCAAAGCACCAAACGCTGAACTGCCGAAATTCGTTGACCCCAACCGTTTGGTAGAACGGAACGAAGTCCTGAACGGGGTAATACCTCTGGCCGGACTTTCCCGTTTTTCCGAAGCGATTCCGGGTTTTCAGAGCGATAGCCTGTGCCAGGTGCAACTGTCCTTTTATCGGGATGGCGAACGCCGCAGAGTGGTTTCGGGGCAGTTGAGTGTACCGGTCGTTCTGGAGTGTCAGCGCTGTATGGGGCCGCTCCAGACCATGCTGGAATCCCGGTTTGAGCTGGGGTTGATAACCACCGACGAACAGGCGCAGCAGCTTCCGAAATCGCTGGAGCCGTTACTGGTGGAGGATTTCAGCGCCGATCTCTGGGCGATGGTGGAAGACGAATTGCTTCTGGTGTTGCCGCCGTTTCCTCTTCATGAGCGCCTTGAGTGCCCGGCCAAAGAGGATCTGGAAGCGCTGGCGGCAGACCGGGAGCCGGAAACGCCCGAGGCAAAGAATCGCGAGGATAACCCGTTCAGCGTACTGGCGGGCCTCAAATCGACAAAGCATTAGTGTTCAAAGTTAACAGGTCAGGAGTGTAATCATGGCTGTACAGCAGAATCGTAAGACCCGATCCAAGCGTGGCATGCGCCGTTCACACGACGCCCTGAGCGCCGCAGCTCTGTCTACCGACGCGACCACCGGTGAAGTTCATCGCCGTCATCACGTCTCGCCGGATGGTTTCTACCGCGGCAAGCAGGTTATTGAAGCGCGCGACGAGTAAGATCGTTGTTGCCAACGTGTCCTGACCTGTGACGCATGGACGAACGGTGAGCAAGCCGGTCACCATCGCCATCGACGCCATGAGCGGCGACCGTGGCGCTGAGGTGGTCGTCTATGCCGCGCTGGACGCGGTAAGAGAAAATGAAGCCTTGAGTCTGGTTCTGGTTGGTGTCCGGAGCGAGCTCGAGGCTTTGTTGCGTGAGGGTCACCCAAGAATCCGGATTGTCGAGGCGGCTGACGTTGTTCGCATGAATGAACGCCCGTCCCACGCGCTTCGGCACAAGAGAAACTCATCGATGGCCATTGCCCTCGGCCTGGTTCGCGACGGCGAGGCCGGCGGATGCGTCAGTGCCGGCAATACCGGCGCCCTGATGGCCTTCGGGCGATCCATCATCCGGATGTATCCAGGCATCGAGCGCCCGGCCATCGCCAAGCTGATTCCTTCCTTACGCGGTCGCTGTCATGTGCTCGATCTGGGCGCCAACGTCGATTCCACCGCTGAAAACCTCTACCAGTATGCCCTGATGGGTTCGCTGATGGCGACTGCCATCAGTGCCTTGCCCGAGCCCCGGGTCGCGCTGCTGAACGTTGGCGAGGAAGAGATCAAGGGCAACGAGCAAGTGCGTCTTGCCTCCCACATGCTGGCCCAGAGCGAGACCCTGAATTACATCGGGTATGTCGAGGGCAGCGATCTGTTTCGTGACGTCGCTGATGTCGTAGTATGCGACGGCTTTGTCGGTAACATTGCGCTGAAAACCGGCGAGGGTGTGGCCGGGCTGCTCATCGAGTTGATGGAGCAGGCGTTCACCCGCTCCCTTTATGGTCGGATGGTCGGCCTGCTGGCCCGCCCGATTATCGGTCGCCTGTTGCTGCTAATGGATCCCTCACGGCATAACGGGGCCAGTCTGCTGGGGTTGCAGGGCGTAGTCATCAAAAGTCACGGCAACGCCAACGAACGTGCCATGCTGGCTGCGATACGCCAGGCGGTTCGCGAGGTAGAGCTGGAAGTGCCCCGCCGGATCAACGAGCGTCTTGATGATTTGATGCTCTAGCCACGCATCGTCACACGCCGGGCCTGAGACTAAAGTCGGCCCGCAAACGCCGGTGCAATCGCCGATAATTGGCCCAACTCGTACTATTGGCTAATCTTAACCAACCCTTCAAAGACGATAAGATTCCCGTTATGAAATCAGCGTTTATTTTTCCTGGTCAGGGTTCCCAGTCTATCGGCATGTTGTCGGAGGCCGCCTCGTCGTGGCCGATGATTTCGGAAACCTTTGACGAGGCCTCCAACGTTCTGGGCTACGACCTGTGGCGGCTGTGCCAGAACGGACCCGCCGAAGAACTGAACCAGACCACCGTGACCCAACCGGCGCTTCTGACCGCCAGCGTTGCCCTGTGGCGGCAATGGTGCGTGTCTGACGGCCCCCGTCCTGATTTCGTTGCTGGCCACAGCCTTGGCGAATACAGCGCCCTGGTGGCGGCGGAAAGCCTGGACTTTATTGAAGCGGTGAAGTTGGTTCAGTTGCGTGGCGAGCTTATGCAGGATGCTGTCCCGGCCGGCGAAGGCCGGATGGCGGCGATTCTCGGGCTTGAAGATGCGGACGTGATTGCCGCCTGCCAGGAAGCCGCGAACGGCGACGTGGTCTCGGCGGTGAACTTTAACGCGCCTGGCCAGGTGGTGATTGCCGGCGCAGCAGCAGCGGTTGATCGCGCCATCGAGGCCTGCAAGGCCAGAGGGGCACGCAAAGCCATGCCACTTCCTGTGAGTGTTCCCTCCCATTGTGCGCTGATGAAAGGCGCCGCCGACCAACTGGGAGAAGCACTTGAAGACGTGCGTTTTAACGATGCTGTCATTCCGGTGGTGCAGAATGTCAACGCTGAGGTTGTTCGCGATGCCGACACCCTGAAAGCGAACCTTCTCAAACAGCTATACTCGCCTGTGCTCTGGACAGACTCTGTGCACGCGCTGACGGGTCAGGGCGTGGATGTGGCGGTTGAGTGTGGCGCCGGTAAGGTACTGGCAGGGTTGGTCAAACGAATCGAGCGCGGGTTGTCGGTGCACAGTATCGAGAACCCGGACGCGCTGGCCGGTGCCATGACGGCATTTGGCAAATCCGGATAAAGGGAGTTGAGTATGTCTCTGGAAGGCAAGCTGGCACTGGTGACTGGCGCCAGCCGTGGTATTGGCAAGGCCATTGCCCATGAACTGGCGCACCAAGGCGCTGAAGTGGTTGGAACAGCGACTACAGAGCAGGGCGCTCAGGCGATCACCGAGGGTTTTGCATCAGCCGGCCTGAAAGGCTTCGGCATCATTATGAACGTGTCCGACGCGGAGAGTATTGATGCAGGCCTCAAGCAGATTTCCGAGAAATCCGGTGCACCTCTGATTCTTGTCAATAATGCGGGTATTACTCGCGATAACCTGCTGATGCGTCTGAAAGACGACGACTGGTCGGATGTTATCGAAACCAACCTTTCCAGCGTTTACCGCACCAGCAAGGCCCTGCTGCGTGGGATGGCCAAGGCCCGGTGGGGTCGCATCATCAATATCAGCTCGGTAGTAGCTGGTATGGGCAATCCAGGGCAGGGCAACTACTGCGCTGCCAAGGCAGGCGTAGAGGGCTTTACCCGTAGCCTGGCGAAAGAAATGTCAAACCGGGGCATCACCGCCAATTGTGTTGCGCCGGGTTTTATTGACACCGATATGACCAAAAAACTGGACGATAAGCAGCGCGAGGCTATGCTGGACATCATACCGGCCGGCCGTCTGGGCGAGCCTGAAGAAGTGGCCGCTGTGGTGGCCTTCCTGGCCTCTGAAGGCGCGGCTTATGTGACCGGCGAAACCATTCATGTGAATGGCGGCATGTACATGGGTTGATGCCCTCTGTAGGGCAGATGTGCAACCCCTTGTCGCACAACATGTTTGACTGAATCCCTGCTTGTTTCGCAGGCGGGGTTTAAACTAAACTGGCAGCGATTGAGTTGCTTGGTTGACACACAAAGTGAGGACATTATGAGTACAGTTGAAGAGCGCGTGAAGAAGATTGTTTGCGAACAGCTGGGCGTGAAAGAGTCCGAAGTTCAGAACACGTCTTCTTTTGTAGAGGATCTTGGCGCTGACTCACTGGACACTGTTGAGCTGGTTATGGCCCTGGAAGAGGAATTCGAGACCGAGATTCCAGACGAAGAGGCCGAAAAGCTGGGCACCGTTCAGGACGCGATCGACTACATCGTCGCGCACACCTGATACCACACGGATCAGTCAGCCAGTCAAAAGCCGTCCTTTGGGCTCTATAAAGGACGGCTTTTTTATTGGCTGAAATAACAATCTGGCGGCGGCGCATAAGAATTAATCGGGTGATCGGGGTACTATCAGAGCTATGAGCAAGCGACGGGTTGTCATTACAGGAATGGGTATGGTGTCACCGGTGGGGAATGATGTGTCGTCCGCCTGGGACGCCATCCGTGCAGGGCGCAGCGGCATCGGACCGATTGACCGTTTCGATGCCTCGGAATACGGTACGCGGATCGGGGGTGCGGTCAAGGATCTGGATATCGAACCTTATCTCTCCATCAAAGAAGCCCGCAAACTGGACGCGTTCATTCACTATGGCCTGATTGCCGCCCAGCAGGCCGTCGATGACAGTGGGCTGGAAGCCTGCGACAGCCTGGACCGGGAGCGGGTTGGGATTGCCATTGGTTCTGGCATTGGCGGTCTGGAGTACATCGAGAAGAACGTCATCGTGATGGAGAAATCCGGCCCCCGGAAAGTGTCGCCTTTCTTTGTGCCGGCGTCCGTGATCAACATGATCTCTGGCAATGCGGGTATCCGGTTTGGTTTCAAGGGCCCGAACATCGCTATCGTGACGGCCTGTACCACCGGCACCCATAACATCGGCTACGCCGCCCGGACCATTGCCTACGGCGACGCCGATGTAATGCTCGCCGGCGGTTCTGAGATGGCCACTACGCGGTCCGGTATTGCTGCGTTCTCATCCGCCCGCGCACTGTCGACCCGAAACGACGAACCGGAGAAAGCCAGCCGCCCCTGGGACAAAGACCGTGACGGTTTCGTGCTGAGTGACGGCGCCGGCGTCGTGGTTCTTGAGGAACTCGAACACGCTCGCGCCCGTGGCGCCACCATCTACGGAGAGATTATTGGTTTCGGGATGAGTGACGATGCGCACCACATCACCGCGCCACCGTCGAACGGCGAGGGCGCTGCCCGCTCCATGCGCAATGCCATCCGGGATGCCGGTCTGAATCCGGAGGAGGTTGATTACATTAACGCCCATGGCACCTCGACTCAGGTGGGCGATGTGGCGGAAGTGGCTGCGGTGAAATCTCTATTTGGTGCACATGCCCACAAACTGGCCATGAGCAGTACCAAGTCGATGACCGGCCACCTGCTGGGTGCCGCAGGGGCGGTAGAGGCCATCTTCTCTGTGCTGGCGGCTCGGGACGGCGTTCTGCCGCCGACCATCAATCTGGACAATCCGGATGACGGCTGTGACCTGGATTTCGTGCCGCACACCAGCCGCAAGGCCGATGTTCGTGTTGCGCTGTCCAACTCGTTCGGGTTTGGCGGCACGAACGGCACGCTGATCGTTCGACGGTTTGAAGGTTGATCTCACCATGTTCCGGGTGTTCTGGTCAGAGGAGGGTGGCCCGCCGGCCGGTGACCGTGGCCTGGCCTACGGCGACGGGCTGTTCGAGACCCTGCGGGTTGAGACGAATACGGTTCCGTTGCTGGGCTACCATCTGGACCGCCTGGTAAAGGATGCCGCCCGGCTGGGCATCGGTCTGGTTCGCGGTGAACTTGAGGTGTTGATCCGCCAAGCCCTTGAGCGCTATGCCCCGGCCAACGATAGCGCCTGGGTATTGAAGGTGATTGTCACCCGGGGGGCTGGCGGGCGTGGCTATCAACCGGCCGGTGATTTGAAGCCTCATCTGATTGTGTCGCGGAGTGATGCGCCTCCGGCGGTTGACACCGCCGGCGTTCATGTGGATTTCTCGCCGGTTCCGCTGGTAGTCCATCCCTTGCTGACCGGAATGAAATCCCTGAATCGTCTGGAGCAGGTGCTGGCGGCGCGAGGCATTGAGGGCGGGTTGTTCGAAGTGCTGATGAGCAACGCGGAGGGAGAAGTGGTGGAAGGTACCCGTACCAATCTGATCATGGCAACTCCGGAGGGGTGGCAAACCCCGCCAGCCCGGTCTCTGGCAGTGAATGGTGTGATGCGTCGGGTGGTGCTTGAGCGCCTGCTGACTGCAGGTGAACCGGTTCGGGAGGCACCTTTGCAGATCAGTGATCTGCTGTCCGAGCGTTGCCAGGGCCTGTACCTTACCAACAGCGTTCTGGGTGTTGTCCCGGTTCGCACTCTCGCCGGGCAGAATTTGCCTGTTAGCCAACGGCTTGCGACAATCTGTCGCTCTCCGGCAACTCTGGGATAATACCTGTGCTCAAGAAAATGATCGTATTTCTCGTCGTTCTGGGTGTCCTGCTGGGCGCCGCTGGTGGTCTCTGGCTCTGGCAGGGGTTAGACACACTGGATCAACCGATCACACTGGTAGAGCCTGAGATTGTTACCGTCGAGCAAGGCACTGCTTTTGCGCAGTTCGCCCGCCGGATGGAACAGGAGGGGTACGTTGAGGATGACCTCTGGGTGCGACTGTTTGGCCTGCTAAACCCGGATCAGACCCTGATTCTGGCTGGCGATTATGAGGTTACTCCGGGCATGACCCCGCGAACACTCTTGAAGAATGTCGCGGACGGTAAGGTGAAGTTCTGGTCTGTACAGTTTATTGAAGGGTGGACATTCAAGGACGTGCGCGCGGCGCTTGCGCGCTCCGAGCCTCTCAAGAAGGTGACCACCGACTGGTCAGCAGGGCAGATCATGGAGGCCATAGGCGCTGCGGGTAAACACCCGGAAGGCTGGTTTTTCCCCGATACTTATCGGTTCAACAGCAATGAGACTGATCTCGATATACTGCGCCGTGCTCATGATCTTATGACTCAGGTGCTTGCGGAGGAGTGGCAGAACCGTGCCGAGAATCTGCCCTACGACTCACCGTATGAGGCGCTGATTATGGCGTCGATCGTGGAGCGTGAAACCGGAGTCCCTCACGAGCGTGATCAGGTGGCTGGTGTCTTTGTACGTCGTCTCGAGAAGGGCATGCGCCTGCAGACCGATCCGACAGTGATCTACGGCATGGGTGATGCCTACCAGGGACAGATTACCCGTCGTGACCTCCAGACTTACACGCCCTATAACACATACCGAATTGATGGTCTGCCACCTACCCCAATTGCCATGCCGGGGCGCGAGGCGATTCATGCGAGTCTCCATCCTGCCGAGGGTGATACTTATTATTTTGTTGCCCGGGGAGACGGCAGTCACAAGTTTTCACGCACCCTGGAGGCGCATAACGAGGCAGTGAGAAAGTACCAGCTCAACCGCCGGGAGGATTACCGATCCTATCGGGCGCCCTCCGCGGTTGAAGAGCGGGAGGGGGGAGATTGATGGCGCCCCGCGGTCAGTTTATTACCTTTGAGGGCACCGAAGGTGTTGGGAAGTCCACTCAACTGGAAAACGCTGCCCGGACACTCGGCCATATGGGTGTCAACGTAATGGTTACCCGGGAGCCCGGCGGAACGCCGCTGGCGGAAAGTATACGCGATCTGCTCTTGACCCCCAGGGGCGAGCCAGTGCACGAAACCACCGAGTTGCTGCTGATGTTCGCCGCCCGTGCGCAGCATCTTCATAACCGGATTCTCCCGGCCCTGCGGGCAGGGCAATGGGTGCTGTGCGACCGTTTCACCGACGCCACGTATGCCTACCAGGGTGGCGGCCGGGGTGTATCCAAAGAGCGCATTGCCATGCTGGAAACGCTGGTGCAGGGCGACGTCCGCCCGGACCACGTGGTGTTGCTGGATGCACCGGTGGAGACCGGTATGTCCAGGGCGCGCAAGCGGGGCAAGCTGGACCGCTTCGAGCAGGAAACACTGGCGTTTTTTCAACGTATTCGGAACGCCTATCTCGAGCGTGCCACAGCCTATCCTCACAACTATCATGTGGTGAATGCGGCGCTGCCGTTGGAGCAGGTGTCCGCCAGTGTTGCGGCGCTGATGGCGGCACTGGCCAGAACGGGAACATTGCCGGAAGTGCCCTGAAATACCCAAATTGGCGACGTTTCGTGCATATTCGACCAGAATCTGGTTTAATTGGGACTCAGTCCTGACAACGAGCCGCCAGTTGTAATGCTTGATGCAAAACTACTGAAGCTTCCAGTTGCTGCCCACCAGCATCACCACGAACACCACCAGATCGTTCTGGGCGTGCGGGGGCTTGCAGAACTCAGCGTTGATGGCACGGGCTCCCATCTGGATACCTGGAAGGCCTTTTTGGTGCCTACAGAGGCCTGTCACGACTACTGTGGTAACTCCCAGAACCACGTTCTGGTGATTAATCTCGACCCTCTCAGCCCGATGCTGACCACGCCCTCCCACTCCGATTACGAGCGTATGGTGCGGATGTTTGAGAAGCCCAGAACCGTCAACATGGACAGCCGGCTTCAGGGCTTTGTGCAGTTTGCCGCAGGTGAGCTCGACCGGGCCCCGGACAACACCGCCCTGCATCAGCATCTGGCTGCAGGCATTCTTTACTGCATGGCCGACCGGATTGTCGAGTCCCCCAAGCTGCCCTCCAACCGCAACACCGTCAGCCCGGATGACATCCGGCGCTTCATCATTGGCAATCTGCACCGCAAGATCACCGTGCAGGAACTGGCGCAGGTAGCGTGCCTGAGTGCCAGCCGGTTTCATGAGGTGTTCCGTGACGTTGCCGGTGTGACGCCTCACCAGTTTTTGATACAGACCCGTCTTGAGCAGGCCGTTCAGTTGTTGACGACTACCCGGCTGTCGGTGTCTGAAATCAGCTATCGCACCGGCTTCTCATCCCAGAGTGCGCTGACCAATGCTCTTCGTAAACACAAGGGCATCACGCCGTCGAAGCTGCAGGTGGCGAAGCAGGTTGCCTGAGGACGGGCCACCAGCTACCCGGAACGGCAGTACCGTAGGAATCTGCAAGAGAATCGTAGGATTCTGTAAGCCCTTTGTCAGTAGTAATACTAATGTATAGGGTTCGTGGTATTGGGTTCTCCAGTCAGCATAAAACTCGCGTCATTGTGATGTTCGGCTATGTTGAATGGGAGAATCCGATCTGGGTAAGCGCCTGTCTGCAGTCGCAATGGTGTTTGAAACAAGAAAAGCGGTACACCCCGCCGGCGTGGTTGGCTGGCGCTGTGCCTCAGCAGCCGGACGCAGTCCGGCTCATCAAACCGGAGGAGCCCTATGGCTATTGGAGTTTGGATAAGTCTTTTCATCTACTTCGCTGCGATGATCGGTATCGGTCTCTTTGCGATGAGAACATCGACCTCATCCTCTGAGGATTACATGCTGGGTGGGCGTGGCCTCAGCCCGAAAGTAGCAGCTCTGTCGGCCGGTGCCTCGGATATGAGTGGCTGGTTGCTTCTGGGCCTGCCGGGTGCACTGTTCGTCTCCGGTCTGGCCTCGGCCTGGATCGGTATTGGTCTGTTTGTGGGCGCCTTCGTTAACTGGGTCGTGGTGGCTCCGCGTCTGCGTGAGCAGACCGTGCACTACGGAAACGCCCTGACTATCCCGGCGTTCCTGGCGAACCGGTTCCCGACCCAGGCAATGTCGCTTCGGACCGTATCGGCGATCGTGATCGTGATTTTCTTCGTGGTCTATACCGCGTCTGGTCTGGTTGCGGGCGGCAAGCTGTTTGAGAGTGCGTTCGCCGGTATCTTCAATTTTGGCGGGTTAAGTGACTACTCCGTGGGTATTGTGATTACCCTGGGTGTGGTGCTGGTGTACACCGTAGTGGGCGGCTTTCTGGCCGTCAGTCTGAC
>DASSWD010000369.1:0-2314 GCA_035705335.1 Marinobacter sp.
GCACCGCCACCGCCACCCCGGGCTCCATGGCCATGGCGGACTTCTTCAGGGTTTTCTTCCGGTATTCCTCACCGTCGTTCTCGTTGAACAGTATCAGCGAGGGCGCAACACTGTTCACTTTCACCTTCGGCGCCAGCAGCCTGGCGAAGGACAGCGTCAGATTGGCCAGGGCTGCCTTACTGGCGGCGTAGGCGATGTGTTTGGCGCTGCCCTTTTCCACCACGTAATCGGTCATGTGTACGATGTCGGTGATGCCATCGCCCTGCTCCAGCAGGTCGCGGCAGGCCAGGTTAATGCGGTACGGCGCCATCACATGCACCTGCATCATGGCGTTCATCACGTCTGCCGGTTCCGTGTCCGGGCTTTCCGGCAGCCAGTCTGAGGCATTGTGGATAATGGCCCGCAAGCGGTCGGTTCTCTGTCGCAGTGCGGTGATAAAGGCATCCACGCCCTCATCGGTGGCAAAGTCGGCGTGGATGCACTCGGCTCCTGCTTTCTGCAGGGCATCCACCGCGGGGCGATAGGTCCGGTAGGTGACAATCACCGGCTGGCCCCGCTCCAGGCAGTGCTGGGCAAACGCCAGGCCGATGCGCTGGCCGGCGCCGGTGATCAGAATGGGTGCGTCAGTCATGGCAGGTCTAGGCCTTGATTTGCTGAATTTCAGATTGGAATACGTCGACAATGGTCTGGCAGAGCCATTGATGGCCGGATTCTTTTTCCGAGTTCTGGTCCCAGCAGAGATCAAACGAGAACACCACTTCTTCCAGCGGAAGGGGTGCCGCCTTCAGGGCTTTGAGCCGGGGGTCCAGGGCCAGCAACTGGCTCGGTGCAATCGCAATGAGATCGGATTTCAGAAGCAGGTCCGGAATGATGTCCCAGCTTGAAACAATCAGCGCCGAGTGCCGTTGCAGCCCGCGCTCGGCCAGTGCGTCGTCGATCACGGTGGTGCCGGTAGACGCCTGGGACAGTTTCACATGGGGCAGACGGGCATACAATTCCGGTGTCATGGGTTCCGCCGCGCTCGGGTGGTCTGGGCGCATCAATACCACAACGTCGTCGGCCATCAGGCGTTTGCTGCGGACGGCCTTGGGCTTCAGGCGCCCCGGTGTCAGGCGGATCTGGGCATCGACCCGGTCCCACCCGGAAATCTCTGTGGAAATAGAGAACGGCAGTATGTCGATGGTGACATAGGGCGCCTCCTCACGAATGCGGCGGGCGAAACTGGGCAGGAAAAAGCCGGACACATAGTCGGCAACCTGCATGCTGAATACCCGCCGCGATTCCGCCGGGTCGAATTTTTGCTGCGCGGTGATGGCGCTGGAGAGGTGCGACAGGCCACTTTCCACCTGAACGATGATTTCCCGCGCGCGATCCGTTGGCTCCAGGCCCTTGGCGGTGCGGTAGAACAGCTGGTCGTTCAGCATGACCCGCAGCCGCCCCAGGGCATGGCTGACAGCGGAGGGCGATATGCCCAGCTCGCTGGCGACCTTGGAGATCGAGCGCTGCTCCATAATATTCGAGAAAATAACCAGCAGATTCAGATCAAAATCTCTGAGGTTAACCATGGCCTTACACACTCGCGGGTTGTTCTTGTCGGTTATGGGTGTTGCCCGACCAGTTTTGCAGACCTGCCGGCAGACCGCCACAGGCGAGTGAAGTGAATGACTAAAGGCACGGGGATATAAAAAAGCCCGGTGCTCAAATGAAGAGCGCCGGGCAAAGGAGTGATAAAGGCTTCTTCAGGGCTCAGCCGAAGGTTTCAGGCAACCACAGGGTAACCGCCGGCACGTAGGCCACCAGCCCCACCACCAGCAGCAGCACCAGCATGAACGGCCAGATGTGACGGGCCACGGTCTCCACCTTCAGGCCGCTGATGCTGGAGGCGACAAAAATCGAGTAGCCGACCGGCGGAGTGACCATGCCCACGGCAAAGTTGATCACCACCATGGCGCCAAGCTGGATCGGGTCCAGGCCGATCTGCTGGCCCAGGCCAATCAGCACGCCGCTGAGAATCACCATGGCCGAGATGTTGTCCATCACCGCGCCCAGAAGCAGCAGCACCAGGTTGATGATCAGCAGCAACAGAATCGGGTTGTCGGTAACCGTCAGCAGGGCACTGGTGAGCTGCGCCGGAATCTGTTCGCTCGCCATCACCCAGGCAAAGGCGTAGGCCACGGCGACGATGAACATGATCACGCCGGTGGTGCGCATGGAGCTCATCAGAATCGCCGGCAGGGTTTTCCAGTCCAGATCCCGGTACAGAAATACCCCAACGATGGCGCTATAGAGTACACCGACCATGGCGGCTTCAGTG
>DASSWD010000370.1:0-8700 GCA_035705335.1 Marinobacter sp.
GCCGAGATTCAGCAGTATGTGTCTGATGCCCGCGGTACCCGCCCGGTCACCGACATCAAGCCAGCAGAACCTGAGTCCGATGACGACAACGTCGATGACTGGAACCTCGATGAAACCGACGACATCGAACTGACCCTGCCCACGGTAGAAGAAGACGAGACACCCGAGTCTGCGCCTGAACCTGAGATCAGCGAAGGCCAGGCCACCGACCTGTCCCATCTGGACTCGGAACTGGTAGGCATCTTCCTGGAAGAAGCCTACGACTTGATTAACTCCACCGGCAGTGCCCTGCACACCTGGAGCGAAGACCCCAGCGACAAGGCCATCGCCGCTGAGCTGCAGCGCGACGTGCACACCCTCAAAGGCGGTGCCCGAATGGCGGGTGTAGACGCCATTGGCGATCTGACCCACGTGCTGGAAGACCTGTTTGAGCGGGTCACCGAAGGCCGCATGGATGCCAGCCCGGCGATGGTGGATTTGCTGTTTGCCTGCCACGACCGTCTGGCCCAGATGGTGGACCAGGTGGCGACCCAGAAACCTTGCCCGTCGGCCGACGAACTGGTCGAGCGCGTAAAGGCCATTCTGCGCGGTGAGCAGCCTGCGCCAGTCGCCGATGCCAGTGCTGACACCGACACGCCAGAGCTCGCTGACGATGAGGCCGGGGTGTCCGAACCCCTGGCACCGACCGGCGACGACAACCTGATCGGTATTTTCCTGGACGAAGGCCTGGAAATTCACGAAGCCATGACCGAGTGTCTGGCCCAGTGGCGGGAAGATCCGGACGAACTGGCCGGGATCACCCGTTTGCAGCAGGAACTGCACACCCTCAAGGGCGGTGCGCGCCTGTCCGATGTCGACCCGATCGCCGATCTGGCAGACGCCTGGTCCAACGCGCTGGAAACACTGATTTCCGGCGGCAACCACCAGGCCGAGTTGGTGGCCCTGAGTGCCCGCGCTACCGACCGGGTGAAAGCCATGCTGTCGGCGCTGGAGGATGGTCACCAGCCCACTCCCGCCGACGAGCTGATCAACGAATTCCAGCAGTTTGCTGAAGCCGACACGGACTCCGAGCCGAAAGCGCCTGCCACCACCGGCGAACAAGTCGAGGCCCTGGACCCGGAAGTGCTGGAGATCTTCCTCGAGGAGGCCGGCGACATCCTCGACCAGTTGGAGCACCTGCTGGACGACTGGCGCAAAGAGCCCGCCAACCATCACTTCAACCAGGAAGCCCAGCGCGCGCTGCACACGCTCAAAGGTGGCGCCCGGTTGTCCCAGCTGAGCCGCCTGGGTGACCAGGCCCACGCCTTTGAAACCCGGCTGATTGATCTGGGCGGTAACCCGCCGAAAGATCAGGACTGGCAGGCCATCGGCGCCGACCATGACGCCATTGTGGCGATGGTTGCCGAGGTACGCACCCAGTTCGAGGCCGGCGGCCCGGTGGTGCTGGCACCGCAATCCGAGCCAGCGCCGGCACCGGATGAGCCCGACGTCGCTGCGCCGGTCGATCAGCCGGCACCGGCTGCCAAGACTCCCGAACCCGACCCGAGCGCCGCCACGCCCGCCGCCAGAGCCCCGGCCAAGCCCGCCAGCAAGGCACGCAACAAAGCCGCCGAGGCCCAGCGCAATGCCCAGGAATCGATCCGGGTATCGGCGCCGCTGCTGGATGAGCTGGTCAACCTGGCCGGTGAGACCAGTATCACCCGCGGCCGCCTGGAGCAGCAGAACAGCGACTTCAGCCATACTCTGGATGAAATGGCCGCCACCATCGAGCGCCTGCGCGAGCAGTTGCGCCGGATGGACATCGAGACCGAAGCCCAGATTCTGTTCCGGGCGGAACAGGAGCATGGTCCGGATTACGGCGACGACTTCGACCCGCTGGAAATGGACCGCTACTCGTCCATCCAGCAGTTGTCGCGGGCACTGACCGAGTCCACCTCCGACCTTGCCGACCTGCGGGAAACCCTCACCGATCGGGTGCGGGATACCGAAACCCTGCTGGTCCAGCAGTCCCGGATCAACACGGAACTGCAGGAAGGCCTGATGAAAACCCGCATGATTCCGTTTGCGTCCATGGTGCCGCGACTGCGCCGGATTGTGCGGCAGATCAGTGGCGAGCTTGGCAAGAAAGTCGAGTTCGACGTTCGCAACGCCGAGGGCGAGATGGATCGCAACATTCTGGAGCGCATGATTGCGCCTCTGGAACACATGCTGCGCAACGCCCTGGACCACGGTATTGAAACCCCGGCAGACCGCAAAAACGCGGGCAAGCCGGAAGCCGGCGAAGTGGTACTGTCACTGACCCGCGAGGGCGGTGACGTGGTGCTGCGCATGATGGACGATGGCAAGGGCATCCCCTCCGCCGTGATCCGCGACAAGGCGATCCGCCAGGGCCTCTTGGGCGAGAAAGAAGAGCTGTCCGAGCGGGAAATCCTGCAGTTCATCCTGCAGCCGGGCTTCTCTACCGCCGAGAAAGTCACCCAGATTTCCGGTCGCGGTGTGGGCATGGACGTGGTCGCCAGCGAGATCAAACAGCTGGGCGGCAGCCTGGATATTGACTCCGCCCCGGGCCGTGGCACCACCTTTACCGTGCGCCTGCCGTTCACGGTATCGGTCAACCGCGCCCTGATGGTGTCCACCGGTGAAGACTTCTACGCCATTCCGCTGAACACCATTGAGGGTATCGTGCGGGTCAGCACCTATGAGCTTGAGGAATACTACAAGCCGGACGCGCCCATGTACGAATACGCCGGGCAACAGTACCGCTTGCAGTACCTGGGCAACCTGCTGAACAGCGACCACCACCCGAAACTCCAGGGCCAGGCGTTGCCCTTGCCGGTGATTCTGGTGCGCGGTGCCGAACAGCCTATGGCTCTGCAGGTAGACAACCTGATGGGCAGCCGGGAAATCGTGGTGAAGTCCTTGGGGCCGCAGTTCAGCTCCGTGCGCGGCGTCTCCGGTGCCACCATCCTGGGTGATGGTAACGTGGTGGTGATTCTCGACCTGCCGGCGATGATCCGCTCCGACATCCTGTCCGAGCGGCAGCGCCTGGCCAGCCTTGAGAAAGCCCGCGAAGCCGGCCGCTACGAAGAACAGGCCACCACTGTCATGGTGGTGGACGACTCGGTCACCGTGCGCAAGGTTACCTCGCGCCTGCTGGAGCGTAACGGCATGGAAGTCATCCTGGCGAAAGACGGTCTGGATGCGGTGGCCCAGCTTCAGGACCACCAGCCCGACATCATCCTGCTGGACATCGAGATGCCTCGCATGGACGGCTTCGAAGTGGCCAGCTTTGTGCGCCACGACGACAACCTGCGGGACACGCCGATCTGCATGATTACCTCGCGGACCGGTGAAAAGCACCGGGAACGGGCACTGGCCATCGGGGTCAACGAGTACCTCGGCAAGCCGTTCCAGGAAACCGAGCTGCTTGAGACCATCAAACGGCTCACCGGGAAGCAGTGATGGCCTCCCGGCCAACTGTCGGCATAGTTTCGGATGTGGTCCTGCAGCGGCATCGCCTACAGGCCGCCACCGGCAAATTTGGCCTGGAGGTGCGGTTCTCCGGCGACCCGGCACGGTTGATCGGGTATCCGCAGTTCCCTGAAGCATCACTGTGGCTGGTTACCCTCGAAGACGAGGCCGACCACCCCACATTGTTCGAGCATCTGCTGGAACATACCGAAGCACCGGTGTTGTTTGGAGTCGATCCGGCACCCAGGCCGGGCGCCATCGAGTATTTCCGCTGGGAACGCCGCTTGCTCGATAAACTGGAAATGCAGCTGGGGCATCTGCAGCAACTGGACAGCGCCCGCGAGATCGAAGATCTCGATACCCGGCCGCCCGCTCCTGCCACCGTACCGGCGCTGCCGCACTGGATTCCGCCAGCGGCGCAGGGGTCAGTTGCTGATGAAGTCTGGATTCTCGGCGCGTCGCTGGGCGGTCCGGCCGCGGTAAAGACCTTTCTTGATCATCTGCCTCCGGGGCTTCCGGTAGGATTTGTCTATGCCCAGCACATTGACGGCCACTTCACCGATGTGCTCGCCAGGGTGTTGGGGCGGCACGCCCATTACCACCTGTGTCAGGCGGAAGATGGCCTTCGGGTGCGCAACGGCGATGTGGTATTGATGCCAGTAGACCAGGAGTGGTCGTTTGCCGACAACGGCAGCCTGCAGGCACTGGGCCGCCCCTGGCCGGGGCCCTATGGCCCATCCATAGACCAGGTGCTGCTGAACGTCGCCGGGCACTTTGGCAAACAGTGCCACGCCATTATTTTCTCGGGCATGGGTAACGACGGTGCCATCGCCGCGCCCATGCTCAAAGCCTATGGTAGCCGGGTATGGGTGCAGGAAAGCCGAAGCTGTGGCAACAGCTCCATGCCCGACTCCGTCGCCGCCACCGGGTGCGCCAGCTTTTGTGGCAGCCCCGATCAACTGGCGGCCGAACTGGTGAAAACCATTGAGAATCAATGCCTGCTGCGAAGCCGGCAGAAACGGGACTCTGCCTGAGGACGCCTTATGAGTGACAACAGCCAAACCCTGCCCTGCGTCATGATCCCGGTCCACGACCGCCAGTTGCTGCTGCCCAACGTGTCCATCGCTGAAGTGGTGGACTTCAGCAGTCGGGATGCCGGCCCCAACACCCCGGAGTGGCTGGTGGGCTACCTGGACTGGCGCGGCCTGACCCTGCCGGTGGTGTCCTATGACGCCGCCAACGGTGGCCGCCTCACGGTGCCCGGCGACAACCGGGGCCGGATCATCGTGCTCAACACCATTGGCCCGAATCACGCCGCCATGCCCTTCCTGGCCATGGTGACCCAGGGCATTCCGAGCCAGGCCCGCCTGACCGCTGACCAGATCCGGGAAACCGATGGCGAACCGGGACCGGCCGACCTGATGCACGTGGAAGTGGACGGCGACACCGCCTGGATACCGAATCTGGAATATCTCGAGTCGCTGGCCACCGCCCCGACCGCCTGACGGCTCCGGGCAGTCGGCAGTGCCGCTGGCAGCCGTTCCTGCAAATGTTATAATGTTGCAAATTTTGCAGGAAACCGAACATGCCGGAACGTGCGCTGCCGTATCGCCCTCACAACCACGATGTCTGTGTCAGTGACGCCCTGGCCCAGGCACGGTTCCTCTGCCGGGAACAGAATGCCCGGCTGACCACCATCCGCGAACGGGTACTGGAACTGATCTGGCAGTCCCACAAGCCACTGGGCGCCTATGACATTCTCGCCAAGCTCAGTGCGGACGGCCACAACTCGGCGCCACCCACGGTTTATCGGGCACTGGACTTCCTGCTTCAGCACGGGCTGGTGCACCGCATCGCCTCACTGAATGCGTTCGTCGGTTGCGCCCATGCCGGTGAAAGCCATCGGGGCACCTTCCTGATCTGTCGCGACTGCGGCAATGTGCTGGAACTGGATGCGCCAGCGGTCACCGAAGCGGTGGAATCCGCCGCCCGCGCCGAGGCCTTCCATCCGGACGACGTCACCCTGGAAATCGCTGGTGTCTGCCCCCGCTGCCGCCCGTTGTCAGGAGCCAGCCGCCATGACTGAGCCTCTGGTTCAGCTGTCCCAGCTATCGGTGCATTTCGACCAGCGCCCGGTCGTGGACCGGGTCAACCTGAGGGTCGCCCGTGGCGACATTGTCACCATCATCGGCCCCAATGGGGCTGGCAAGACCACCCTGATCAAGGCCGTGCTGGGCCTGCAGAAGGCCACCTCTGGCCAAGTGTCGCTGACGCCAGGGCTGACCATCGGTTACGTGCCGCAACACCTGACCCTGCAAGCCACCCTGCCACTGAGTGTCCGGCGGTTCATGGCCCTGAGTGGCCAGCCAGCCGCTGACTGTGAGGCCGCCGTGGGCCGCACCGGTGTTGGTCATCTGCTGGATGCCTCGGTTCATCACCTGTCCGGTGGCGAAAAACAGCGGCTGCTGCTGGCCCGAGCCCTGGCCCGCAAACCGGATCTTCTGGTGCTGGACGAGCCGGCCCAGGGCGTGGACATCAATGGCCAGGCCGCGCTCTACGATCTGATCCGCCAGTTGCGGGACGAACTGCACTGCGGTGTGATCATGATTTCCCATGATCTGCATCTGGTGATGGCGGCCACCGACCGGGTGATCTGCCTGAACCAGCACATCTGCTGCAGCGGCTACCCGGCGGACATTTCCCACGACCCGGCGTTTGTCGAGACCTTCGGGCAGCAGGTCGCGGAATCCCTGGCGGTCTACCATCACCATCACAACCACAGCCACAACCTGCACGGTGATGTAGTATCCAGTCCCAGCAGCCACGGCTGCGAGCAAGATCATGCTTGACGCACTACTGGACGATTTTTTCTGGCGCGCGATGATCGGTGGGCTGGGTGTTGCCCTGGTGGCTGGGCCACTGGGTTGTTTTGTGGTGTGGCGCCGGATGGCCTATTTTGGCGACACGCTCGCACACTCCGCTCTGCTGGGCATTGCCGTGAGCTTCCTCATCAGCGTACCGCTGAACGTCGGCGTGGTTATCACCTGCGTGGTGATCGCCCTGGCTCTGGTGCTGCTGTCTCGCACCCGGGTGCTGGCCATCGATACCCTGCTCGGCATCCTGTCCCACAGTGCCCTGGCCATTGGCCTGGTGACCCTGAGCTTCATGCCCGATGTGCGGGTCGACCTGACTGGCCTTCTGTTCGGGGATCTGCTGGCCATGAGCCGGGAAGATCTGGCCTGGATTTTCGCCGGAGCGGCGCTGATCCTTGGCCTGCTGGCGTGGTTATGGCGGGGCTTGCTGATGAGCACCATCCACGAAGAACTGGCGCGGGTGGAGGGCCTGCCGGTGGAGCGGCTGCGGCTGGTGCTGATGCTGATGTTCTCCCTGGTGATCGCGGTGGCCATGAAGATCGTGGGTGTGCTGCTGATCACCGCCTTGCTGATCATTCCTGCCGCTACCGCCCGGCGCCTGGCCCGTAATCCGGAACACATGATGGCACTGGCGGTCTGCTTCGGAAGCCTGGCCGTGGCCGGTGGGCTGGCCCTGTCCTGGCACTTCGACACGCCTGCCGGGCCCTCGGTGGTGGTCACCGCGTTTCTGACGTTCGTGTTGGTGTATGCCGCGGCCAGGGGTCAGAACGCCTGAGTGGCAGGTCCGGGAACCCTGGGCTAGAGTTAGGTCAGCCTTAAGTCGGAGTCCGGTGTTATCCGGAGCCGTTGTGGGGCGCCCTACGCTCTGCCACAACAAGGATCGGGCTGCCAGGAGGAACGGGCATGGATCGCGACATCGAGGACCTCTCCGGGACCCTTCCCACCCGGACCCTGTGGCCGGGCCTGTGGGTTCCGCTGGTCATTCTGCTGGTTGGCACCACCCTCACCGTCATCGGCGGGCGCTGGCTGGGCCAGAGCGTGCAGCACTATGCTCTCCAGCAGTATCAGGCCCAGCACATGGCGCTGGTGAACGCCCTTGGCCATTATTTGCGTTCCGAGGCCCAGCCGGTCAGCCAGCAACAATTGTCGGCGTTTGTGAATCACCATCTGCCGGAATACGTCACCCTGCGTATCGACACCCTGACGCGCCATACCAAACAGCCGATTCTGGAGCTGGGCAGCACCCTTCAGCCCCTGCCACAGCAAACCCTGCGTACGGAAGTGATCACCCCGACCGACCCCTGGATGGTCGCCACCACACCGGATGCGCTGATCCTTGAGTCACCCGCGCGCCAATCCCGCCGGATATTCCAGAGCATCGGGCTGTTCTTTACCGGCCTGGCCACCGCCCTGGCGCTGATGTTGTGCCGGCAGGTTCACCTGCGCCGCCAGGCCAGCCAGACTCTCGCCAGTAATCTGGCCCAGGCCGACCGCAGGCTGAGCAACCTCAATGTCGAGAAATCCACCCTGCGCCAGGCCCTGACCGACAGCGAAACCCGCAGTCGGGATCTGTTGCGGCTGGCCGGTGCCCTGATCGCCGAGTTGGATGAGGAGGCGCGGATCGGTTTTATCTCATCACAGGTGGCGGATGTGCTGGACTACGCGCCGTCCGACCTGGTCGGAGAGCCATTCGCCACCCTGGTGGATACGCCCGACCGGGCCCGTTTTCAGGAATGCCTGACGGCGGCCCGTCGGGATCACGAAACCACCCGGGCCGACCTGGCGCTGGTGGCCCGGGACCAGATTCGTCGGGTACCCGTGGTGTTGCGGCTGATGGTGCTCCGGGAAGTCGTCCACGGTCTGACCGGCTTTCGCCTCAGTGCGGTTCCGGCTACGCCAGCGGCTGCAGCCGGTCAACCAGGCGCCCCGACGTCACCAGCTCCATAAACTCATCCCCAAGCCGGTCGCTCTCAGCCACCGCGCGGTGCCAGACCCGCTCCCGCCCGGCATCATCGCCAGTGTATTTCTCAAAATCCTTGCGGTCCGGCAACTTGCCGTTGGGCAGGCCGGCCAGATACTCGGGGGATGGCGATACCAGCAGCACATCTTGCAGCCGGGTGGCATCACCCCGCCGCCAGGGCAGGGACTTATCGAACCAGCCAGGCACTACCTTGTCGGTGAAGTGCGGGTAGAGAATCACGCCGGGCTGCTCATAGGGCAGATCGAGGTGATAATCGAGCAGACCGCCGTCCCGGTAGACCCCGGCCGGAGCACCGGGCAGGTCACGAACACCGGACATGATTAACGGAATGGAGGCCGACGCCAGCAACGCCGGTAACAGGTTATCCCGGCTCAG
>DASSWD010000371.1:0-2277 GCA_035705335.1 Marinobacter sp.
CTGATCGCAATCTGGCGCGTCAACTCAATCAAAGGCGTGGTGGCGGATCGCCGTCGCCGCCCGCCGGATTTCATCCGCGTGCGTGTGTTCAATGGCGTAGCGTTCCTTGTCCATCTTCTGCACAAATTTCGTATCGGTGGCTTGTCGGGCCCGGTGGGTGGGCATGTGCTGGATCTTCTCGTGAACGGTCTGGAACACCCGGTACGGGGGTTTATCCAGCAACTCCGGCGCAACGTAATCCAGTAAGCCCTTGAGTCGCAGGCAGGCCTCCGAGTATTCCACCTGATCTTCTTCCACCGCCATGGCGATGATGCGGATGCTTTCAATCATGTGGTCGCGCCGTTTGCTCTGGAAGGCCTCGGCCTTCTGCTGACGGGTGCGTTCCTTCCGGAGTACGGTGGTCTGCCGCCACACGTAGGTCGCCAGCACGACAATGGCGACCACCCCAATGGCAATCAGCGTCAGTTGCAGCTCGTAGGACACCCGTTTCTCCCTCGTCAGCGCTGGTCAGGCCCGTTTCTTGATTGCCTTATCTTGCCAGAGGCGCACGGTGACTGTCTGCCCATTCAATACGGATGTTCCGGAGACTGGATCGGTCTGGCTGTCATCCAGCACATCGTTGATGCTGGCGCCAGGGTGTTGGGCAGCGCGGGTCTGGCCGGTGCCCGGACGGTCGTGGCCCCAACCATGGGGAATGGACACCACGCCCGGCATGATGTCATCGGTGATCTCCACCGGCAGCACCACCTGGCGTTCACCGGACAGCACCTGAGCCTGGTCACCGGCGGTCAGGCCCCGGGCGCTGGCATCCGCAGTGCTGATCATCAGGGTGCAGCGGTCTTTGCCTTTCACCAGCCGTTCGCTGTTGTGCATCCAGGAATTGTTGCTGCGCACATGGCGGCGGCCGATTAGCATCAGCTCGTCACCGAGCGGTTCCTGCAAGCGGGCCTGCAACCGCTCCACATCCGCCAGATAGCGCCGGGGCGCCAGGTTGATCTTGCCGTCGCGGGTGTACAGCCGGTCTGGCAGGGTGGGCTCCAGAGGGCCCAGATCCACGCCGCTGGGGTAGGATTTCAGCAAGGCCAGCGACAAGCCTTTTGGCAGCGTCTGCCATTTCCGGTTCAGCGGGCTCAGACTGGCCAAGCCTTTCAAGGGGTGTTTGGCGGGTAGAATGTCCATCACCAGATCCAGTGCCGGCTGCGCCAGTTTGCGCAGCGGGCCCAGGTCTGCGCCGTATGGGCCGGAGCGCAGCAGCGCGTCCAGAATCGGGTCTGGCCCCAGCCGCTTGAAGGCCTGCCAGCCCAGCTCCGCCCGCAGGGCCAGTCTGCCGCCGCGCTTCCGGGCCTCCAGGCGGTGCGCCAGTTCCAGCAGAATCTGCCAGTCATGCCGGGCGCCGGGTGCCGGTTCAAACAGCGCCGGGCTGTATTTGGCGGTGTTGCGTACGGCGAACATGCTGAAAATCAGATCATAATGGCTGCGCTCCAGCGCCGCGGTGGGCGGCAGGATGACATCAGCGTGGCGGGTCGTTTCGTTCAGGTAGTAGTCCACCGACACCATGAAATCGAGGCCGGAAAACGCGTCATCCAGGCGCTGCCCGTTGGGGCTCGAAAGCACCGGGTTGCCGGCCACGGTCACAAAAGCGCGGATCTGGCCGTCACCCGGGGTCAGCATTTCATCGGCCATGGTACTGGCTGGGTATTCGCCGGCGAATTCCGGCAGCCCCCGCACCCGGCTGTGGCGCTTGCCGAAATGCCCGCGCTGCCCGGACAGCGCGCCCAGCGCCACCAGGTCGATGGCCGGCTGGGTGAACAACACGCCGCCGGGGATGTCGAGTTTGCCGGTCAGGATGTTCAGGCAGTACGCCAGCCAGGTGGTGGTGCCGCCGAAAGCCTGGGTGCTGGTACCCATGCGGGTGTACAGCGCCGCTTTTCGGGTGTTGGCAAGGGTTCGGGTCAGTTTGCGGATGTCGTCAGCGGTCATGCCAGTGTGGCCGGCCACCGCTTCCGGCGTGAAGTTCAGGGCGGCCAGTCGCAGCAGGTCCGTGTCTTTGACCAGACGGCTGGCAGCACCCGCGTTGACCAGGTTCTCCGCGAACAGCGTGTGCACCATGGCCATCATCAACAGCGCGTCGGTGCCCGGGCGAATAAAGTGGAACTGGTCCGCCAGTTTGGCAGTTTCGGTGCGGCGCGGGTCGACCACCACCAGCTTGCCGCCCCGCTTCTGAAGGGCTTTCAGGCGCCCGCGAATATCCGGCACGGTCATCAGGCTGCCGTTGGA
>DASSWD010000372.1:0-2939 GCA_035705335.1 Marinobacter sp.
GTAGCTGAGGGTCTGGTCGTCCACCGGGAAGAAGCCACAGGTGGCTCCGTACTCCGGCGCCATGTTGGCGATAGTGGCCCGATCTGCCACCGGCATGTCTTTCAGGCCATCGCCGTAGAACTCGACAAACTTGCCCACCACGCCTTTCTTGCGCAGCATTTCCACCACCGTCAGCACCAGATCGGTGGCGGTGATGCCTTCGCGCAGCTTGCCGGTGACCCTGAAGCCGATCACTTCGGGGATCAGCATGGACACCGGCTGCCCGAGCATGGCGGCTTCCGCTTCAATACCACCCACGCCCCAGCCAAGAATGCCCAGGCCGTTGATCATGGTGGTGTGGGAATCGGTGCCCACCAGGGTATCCGGGTAGGCAATGGTTTTGCCGTCCACGTCTTTCTGCCAGACGGTTTTACCCAGGTATTCCAGGTTCACCTGATGACAGATGCCGGTGCCCGGCGGAACCACCCGGAAATTGTCGAAGGCCTGCTGGCCCCAGCGCAGGAATTCGTAGCGTTCCTGGTTGCGCTCCATCTCAATGGCCACGTTGTCCTTAAAGGCGGAGGCATCGCCGAACTTGTCCACCATCACCGAATGGTCGATCACCAGATCCACCGGCGACAGCGGGTTGATCATCGCGGGGTCTTTGCCGGCGGCCTTGACGGCCTGGCGCATGGCGGCAAGGTCCACTACTCCGGGCACGCCGGTGAAGTCCTGCATCAGCACCCGGGCCGGGCGGAACTGGATTTCGGTGTCGGAACGGTGGTCTTTGAGCCACTGCACCATGGCGTTGATGTGGGATTCGTCCACCGTGCTGCCGTCTTCGTTGCGCAGCAGGTTTTCCAGCAGGACTTTCAGCGAGAATGGCAGCCGGTTCAGATCGCCCAGAGTGGCTTCAGCCTTGGGCAGACTGTAGTAATGGAAGGTTTTACCACCAGCATTCAGAGATGCCAGCGTGTTCAGACTGTCTTTGCTGAGACGTTCGTTCGACATGGGATGCCTCCTGTTTCGAGAAGCTTCCTTTAACTATCGCACCAAAAAGTGAGACTTCAACCGCAGCGGGATGAATGTTCGACATCAGTCTGCTGAATATCCGACCAAGGTTGGAAATATGACTCCAGCGTCAGCGGGCAAACAACCGCCTACCTGTTAACGGCTTTGCTGCGATCAACACCGACATCTGTCATCATTAACCCTCGATTTTTCTGATGGACCAGGAACCGACGCCTGTGAAACACGATTGCCACTACCACCCCGGCGACCCTGCCAAATGGCACTGCGGCGAATGCCAGATGCACTACTGCAGCCGCTGCATGCCCGATGCTGACATCCGCCACCGCCGGGCGCTGTGCCCCAAATGCAGCAAAGCCATGCGCTATCTGGGCGCGGCCACCGAAGTGGTGCCGTTCTGGCAGCGGGTAGGGGCGTTTTTCCGCTATCCCTTTCACTCCGACCCGCTGATTGTCATCGCCATCTGCACTCTGGTGCCGATTGTGGCGCCGGCCAATGTGCTTGGCCTGGTGATCTGGCTGGTGCTGGCCCTGGCACTGTTCAAATACACTTACGCGGTTATCAGCCACACCGCCGAGGGGCACCTGAAACCACCCCCGGTATCGGTGGCGTTTACCGGCTCCGGGTTCGACATTGTAGTGTTGCAGTTGCTGGTATTTTTCCTGATGGGCGGGCTGGTGGCCTCCGCCGCGATGATCGGCGGGCCGCTGCTGGCCATGCTGGCGATGGCCTTTGTGATTCTGGCCCTGCCCGCCAGCATCATGGTGCTGGCGATGGAGCGGTCGGTGGTCGCGGCAGTCAACCCGATGAACCTGGCGGTGCTGATTTCCCGCATCGGCACGCCCTACTTCCTGCTGTACGGTTACCTGATCCTGCTCAGCACCGCCTCGGGCGCGGCCCAGGATTTTGCGGTCACCCACTTTCCCATGTGGGTGGCTCAGCCTCTGGCGGGCTTCCTGAACAGTACCTTCATGCTGATCCTGTTTCACATGCTCGGTTACCTGCTGTTCCAGTACCAGGAGGAACTGGGCTTTGCCTCGGACCTGCAGGACGGCAGCGAACCGGAGGACAACCAGCACCGGGACCGCAGCACGCGCTTTGACGCCGACATCGACATGAACCTGAAGGACGGCAACTACGATCGGGTGCTGGGCATGCTCAAGGAAGCCCTGAAGCGCGATCGGGACAACCCGGTACGCATCGGCCAGCTTTACCAACTGCTGACCGCCAGGCACGACACTGTGGAGCTGTACCGCTATCACCCCCGGCTGATGGGTTGGCTGGCCCAGCGCCAGGACGGCGACGGGCTGAACGAGCTGATCCAGACCCTGCAGCGCGCAGAACCTGGCTTCCAGCTTGACGATCCTGAACTGTCCGTCCAGTGCGCCAGCGCGCTGTATTACCGGGGGCATTTCAAGACGGCGCTGCGGCTGTTGCAGGACTTCCACAAACGCTTCCCCGACAGCGACCAGTTGGCGCCGGCCTACCTGCTGGTGGCCCAGGCCCTGGCCAACGGGCTGCAGCAGTGGGAGAAGGCCGGGGCGTTCCTGTCGTTCATCCAGAAACGCTGCAAGGACCACCCGATTCACAGCCAGTTGGACACCTGGCTGGAGCAGGCGCGGAATCAGCAACCGCTGAAAGGCCCGAAGGCGAGTTTTCAGGTGCAGGAATAAGTGCGGCAGTCCCAGGACCTGGCGTTACTGCGTCTTTAAAGTTGCTGGGATTGTTGAGAAAGCAACTGCCGGTAATGACGCGCCTTGGGCGCCATCTGCAGCTTTTCGAACTCTGCCACCAGCAGCCGACAGGCTTCCTCCACCAGCTCCGGCGGGGCCGACGAACGCATCCGTTCAAAGGCCTTCTCGGCGCTCTTCAGATCGTGGTGCTTCAGGCTGGTAAATAACACCCGGTTGTGGTCTTCCGCGGCCAGCGGA
>DASSWD010000373.1:0-3105 GCA_035705335.1 Marinobacter sp.
GCCTGGCCGTAGAGCACGGACGACGGGCCCTTAAGCACGTCAATACGCTCGGCACCGTAGGGCTCCAGGCTGTAACCGGCGGCAAAGCCGGGGTTGGCCAGTTTCAGGTTATCCCGGAACAGGCCGGTGGTGGCCACATCAAAGCCGCGAATGCGCAGAAAGGTGGTGCGCGGCTCAAAACCAAAGGTCTCACCCCGGGCACCGGCGGTGTAACGCAGCACTTCTGCCAGTGTGGCCGCATTCTGATCTTCAATTTCGTTGGCAGTGACGGTGGAAATGGACTGGGGCGTTTCCAGCACGCTGGTGGCGGTTTTGGTGCCGGTCACCGTCGCCTCGGCGGTGTAGCCCTCCACCGGCCCGGTGCCACCAGGGGCAGCTGCTTCGGCCGATACCTCCAGCGCATCCAGCTCCGTGACGTTGGTGGGCTGCGCCACAAGAACGGGGCTGGCGAACACGCTGGCCATTGCCAACGCGAGCCCAGAGGGGCGAAACCCGGGGCTGGTAAGTCGATTAAACATGTCGGAATGACTCCAGAAAGTGCGTAACGAACGATAAGGCCTGCGGTGTGGCTGCCATCAATGCAGCGTTCTCACCCGCCAGGCCCGCTCGGGCTGGGTAAACGGGCGGGTTTGCCAGTTCATGTGATCGGAAAAGAACGATGGCTGTCGGGTGGTGTCCATCAGCACCGTCACGCACAGCTCCAGTTCGCCATGGGCCTCGGCCGGCGCAAAGGCGTAGCAGCTTTGCAGTCGTTGCAGCGCGCGGAAGGTCACCCGGCGGGTGGCGGCGTGGTCACCCAGATCGGTCAGTACCCGGGAGACCAGGATGGCGGAGAGGGTGAGCTCAGTGAACAGACCCGGCGTGGGGTCCGGGCCGTCCAGGCAGGCCAGGTCAAAGGCACTGCCGACCAGCGACACCACATCCTGCCACTGGCCCTGTTCGCAGCTGCCGTAGGCGGTGTCCATCCAGAAGGACCAGAGGTCTTTACGCTCATCCAGAGTGAGCTGGGCAAACTGACTGCGGTGGTGGGGACAGAGGAATTCCATGCCGTTCTCCTTTTCCAATAATCTTAATGATAATAATTATCATTAGATCTTGATTCAATAGAGAATCAGCAATAAATGCGAAATTTTCTCAATTCTGGCTGGTTATGCGACCGTGAACGGCTCACGAAAAGCGCGATATTCCCGCAGGGCGCGGTCCGACCCCTGCGCCACCAGCCGCACGCGCTGGCCCGGCATGCACTGCGCCAACCGGGACACCGCCAGCGGGCTGAGCGCGCCCAGCCGTGGGTAACCGCCGATGGTCTGGCGATCGTTCAGCAGGGCAATGGGCTGGCCATCTGGCGGAACCTGAACGCTGCCCAGGTTGATGCCCTCAGAGACCATCGACGTAAGATGGCAGTGCAGTTTCGGCCCAAGCAATCGCACGCCCATGCGATCCGCCCGGGTATCCACCTGCCACTCGGTATTGAAGGCGTCGTACAGGCTGCGGCCGGTGAATTCAGCGATCTGCGCGCCGGGAATCAGGGCCAGGATGGCAGTCTCACGGTAATCCCGGACGACGTCGGTCGGTGCCTGTCGGTGCTTGTGATCCATGGCCGGCAAGCGGTTTGCCACGACCAGGCGGTCGCCGGCGGCCAGCGCACTGCCCTGCCCGTCAAACCCACCGAGGGATTCACGGCCAACACTGGCGACGCTGCCAAGAACCGCTTCTGCTTCAAAACCACCGGCCACGGCCAGATAAGCCCGCAAGCCGTTGACCGGGGTTTTGAACACCAGGCGTTCGCCAGCTTTCCATTCAACGGTCTGCCATCGTGGCAGCGGGCGACCGCCGATAGAAGCGCCAAGATCCGCCCCGGTGACGGCAATCCAAAGGTCGGTTTCGGCCTCCAGTTCCAGGCCGCCGAAGGTGATTTCCAGGGCGCCGGTGCCCCAGGGGTTCCCAGCCAGGTGGTTGGCCCAGGCCCAGGCGTGCTGGTCGGCCGCGCCTCCCTGGGTGATGCCCAGGTGGCGAGCGCCGAAGCGCCCGGCGTCCTGCAGGGTGGCCAGTGGCCCGGCGCGAAGAATGCGAATGGCGGCACGATCGCTGGATGGCGTGGTCATGGTTTGGGCTCCATTGGGGTCAGATCTCCGCCCAGTTGCTGGAACAGCGAACCACTGACGGGCGTGAAGCGCACCCGGTCACCCACCCGCAACAGACTGAAGCCGTCCCGGTTTCGATCAAACAGTCTGGCGCAGGTTCGCCCCAGCAGGTTCCAGCCGCCGGGGGTGGCCAGCGGGTAAGCGGCGGTCTGTCGACCGGCCAGGGCAACGCTGCCCACCGGAACTTTCGGCCGGGGCGTGTCCATTCGCGGGCATTCCAGCTCCGGGGCAGTGAGGCCCATAAAGGCAAAGCCCGGGGCAAAGCCGATGGCAAATACCCGGTACACACCCGCGCTGTGGCACTCAATGACTTGCTCCACGGTCAGGCCGGTGTGCTCCGCCACCCGGTCCAGATCGGGCCCAACCGAGGAGTGGTAAAACGTGAGCAATTCAACGATGTCTCGGGTGTCTGCCGGCCCTTTCGGCGCCAGCACCTGAAGTTCCGCCGCCAGCAATTCCCGGACCTCGGACGGGGCTTTCCGTAGCGGGTCAAACACCACCAACATGGTGGTGTAAGACGGCACCAGATCCACCAGCGCGTCGCCAAGCACCTGCTCGCAGCGCTCGGTGAGCGCCGCCAGCCAGGGCAGATTGGCTTCATCAATGGTGTCGAACAGCCGAACCATCCAGCCGTCCAGTCCGGCGGATTCCAGCCGTGGCAGGCCCGGGCCGGCCGGCAGGGTCGCTGTCACGCCTCGGCCTCCAGCGCGCGGATGGCCTGGCGGATGTTGGCGATGGCGGCGATGGATTCGTCGTTGTCGCCGTGCACGCACAGGGTATCGGCATCGAGGATCAGCTCGCTGCCATCGGAGGCGATCAGCGGCTGGCGCCGGGCAATGCGGATGGCCTGCTCCAGAATCACCCGATGGTCATCGTGCACCGCGCCCGGCTCACGCCGGGGTACCAGGCGACCGGCAGCGTCGTAGGCGCGGTCGGCGAAGGCCTCAAACCAGAGAGTCAG